>JANPHO010000286.1:0-13545 GCA_031424515.1 Saprospiraceae bacterium | reverse complement strand
AGTACCACTCAAAAATTGCCAAAATTGCGCATTTTTGGATATTTTTTATGTTTACTGGGTGGTACTCCCCCTTTGGGGGTAGGGGGGCTAAGTGGTTACTATATTTTTTAACTTAAACCAAAACCGTTGATTCAACAGGCTGAACCCAACCAAAAGTATCTACTTCGTTGCCCGAGCGCAGTCTATCAATCGTGTTTTTTATCATCGAACCCACCTTGCGATTTTCCACTGGCGGCAACACCATTTTAAAATCTCTATACGTGATTTCGCTGACGTGAGACACCACCGCAGCCGTTCCGCAACCAAAGGCTTCTTCGAGTTTACCAGCTTTGTAATACTCCATTAACTCATCTACGCTGATATTGCGTTCTTCCACTGGGAAACCTTTTGAGCGCATAAGTTTCAAAATAGTGTCGCGCGTGATACCCCTCAGTATAGTACCGTCCGTAGGCGGTGTAACGAGTGTACCATCGATGACGAACATCAAATTCATGGTACCAGCCTCTTGCACATATTTATGTTCCACGGCATCGAGCCACATAATTTGGTCGTAGCCTTGTTGATTCGCTAATTTTGTGGCTAATAATGCACCCGCATAATTGCCCGCAGCCTTCGCTTCACCCATGCCGCCTTGAGCCGCGCGGATATATTTCTCTTCTGCCCACAATGTTACTGGCTTGGCATAATATGGACCCACGGGGCCTGTAATAACGATAAATTTATAAGTATCTGATGGACGCACGCCTAAGGCTTCGTCGCAAGCGTACATAAACGGGCGAATGTATAATGAGCTACCCTCAGCAGGCGGAATCCAATCGCGGTCAATATCCACGAGTGTTTGCACTGCTTTTAAAAAAAGACCTTCTGGCACTTCTGGCATGCACAAACGGCGTGCAGAAGCGTTGATGCGTTGCACGTGCATTTCAGCGCGGAAAAGTGCAGGTGTACCGTCGGTCATTTTTGACGCTTTCATGCCTTCAAAAATTGACTGACCATAGTGAATCGCCAAATTAGCAGGGTGCATCGGCAAATAGCCAAATGGACAGACTTCAAAATTTTTCCATTCCCCATCCGCATAGTCCGCTATGAACATGTGATCGCTGAAAACATGCCCGAAAGGAATTTTATTGAAATCAAGACTCGACAAACGCGAGTTTTCTGTCAAACTTACTTTAAATTTGTAGCTCATTTTCAATTGTTATTTTTAATTTGGTTAGGTAAATACTCTTTACATTATTTTAAAACCCTTGGATGAGAAATAAAAATTCTAAAATATTAAAATGTTGATTGCTAACACTTTTACATTTTAAACCTGCCTGACGGTAGGCAGGTTTGATATTTTACATTTTGCGGTTTATTCAAATACAGAAAGAGTATTCTTTATAAATTGGCTTGTAAACTATTACAAAACTGAATAAAATATTCTACAATTCCAAATTATAAACCACTAAATTGCTATTTTATAAAATATTCTTTCAATATTGCGGTCTAAAATATCGAATATTGAAATTATATTTGGCTTTTGAAATTTTATTAAAATCTTAAAACTGAAAATATTATTTTGAAAACAGGATATTTGGACTTTAAAATTTTTGTCTCACCTGATTTAAACGAAATCTCTGCGAACTTGTCAGGGGATAATCAGAAGCACGTTTTAGTGGTTTTTCTCGATGATGATTCGGAGGGGATGTCTGATTATTTAGCTAAAATCCTACAATCTGCCAAACTTGAACTTGCCAAAGACTGCTTATTACTAACGATTAAAGACGGCGAAAAGTTCCCCCGTTTCTCTACCATTTCCAGGGAATTTTCCATTAAAAAAACGCTTATCATGGGTCTCTCGCCCAAAGATATGGGTTTAAACATTCAGACCCCTCAGTATCAGCCCCTCTTTTTCAATAACTGCACTTTCATTTTTACCGAAACCTTATCAAAGATACACAATTCCGCCGAATCTAAAAAGGCACTTTGGGCTTGTATCAAAGAAGTTTTTTTGGATGTTTAGTTTAAGCAGCCAGTTGTCGGAGGGTTAGTAGCTTCATTTTAAATAGCAAGTAGTATTTTAAAAGATATTAAAACATTTAGATTTCTATATGCGTTATGTATCCGTAATACGTAAGTTTTATCTTTAAATGATGTGAATTGATGGTAAAGTCGTCGATTACCACATATTTTAATTAAAATTTAATTGTTTTTTCTTACACATATAGAATATTATATGCTAAATTTGTACACATTAATCTATATGTGTCAATCTGAATGACTATGAAAACCCATTTTAATATAGACTTTTTAAATGATGGAACTGAAACGCTGCGGGCGATTGCACATCCAATGCGCATCGCCATTATTGATATGCTTTATAAAAAAAAGCAAATGACCGTAACTGAGATTTTTGAACAGCTCGATATAGAACAAGCCATCGCATCGCACCACCTTCGTATCATGAAAAGTAAAAATATAGTGGACGTAAAACGGGATGGTAAAAATTCGATTTATTACCTCACCGATAATGATTATTATACCATCGTCGAGATTTTAACAAAAGTGCTATAATATACCCGAAACTCCAGTTTCACCAAAAATAAAAAAAGTCTATGGCAAAAACCATAGACTTTTTTATTGACCTTTTTTTCATGCGGAGCTGGAGTTGCGCGTTACGTTATATCATTTTTCCGACTTTTTCAAGCAAAGCTTTTGTCTTACGGATGCCCTCTTCCTCACTGACTTTTCCACCTTCGTATTCGATGCCGACTATACCTTTGAATTTGGCAGCTTTCACGATTTTCATCATGCGCATATAATCCGTTTCGATGCAATTGCCTTGCTCATCAAAATCGTAACTTTTAGCACTAACGGCTTTCATGTGTGGCATAAATTCGGTCATGCCCTGATAACGGTCGTAGGCTTCATCGCAACCATCTTTAGTTCTTTTGATGCAAAAATTGCCAAAATCGCCCAATATTCCGCAGTTTTTCATTTTTACGTCGGCTATGGCTTTGGCTAACCATTGACCATTACTGGTATAGCCACCATGATTTTCGACGACCACATTTATATCCACTTTTGCTGCGTATTCGCACAAACGTGCCAACCCCTCAGTACCCGCCTTCTGCACCTCAGTCGCTTCGCCAGAACCCGATAAATTGACGCGAATGGTAATGCAGCCCAAATATTTTGCGGCATCTACCCACTTTTTATGGTTTTCAATTGCTTTTTCACGTTCGTTTTTATCTAAATGTGCCAGCGGTCCTTCACCGTCAATCATGATTAAATGGTTCTTAACGCCATTATCTTTGCAGCGTTGGAGGAGGTCTTTGAGGTAAGTTTGGTCTTTAGCTTTATCTTTAAAAAACTGGTTCACGTATTCCACAATATCAATTCCATAATCCCGTTTAGCCACGATTGGAAAATCCAGATTGGTCATTTTACCCGCAAAAAGGGTTTTATGTAATGACCATTCCGCCAATGAAATTTTAAAAAACATCTTTTTAGATGCCTCTTCTTCAAAAATATTCAAAAGGCTTTGGGTGGGTAAAACGGCACCTGCTGTCAACCCTAATATTTGTTTTGCGAAAGTACGGCGGTTAGAACTCATCATTTTTATGGAAATTGTTTAGTTAATTTTAATATGTTTCTCAATCCTCAATTGACAAAACAAGTTAGGCATTAAATTTTTAATACAGATATCACCCCCTCAGTATTTTTTGTATTTTTAGACAAAATCATGCAAAAGAGCTTAAAATAGGTTTATATGGATGAATAAACAGAGCTTTTCATTTTTATTTAATAGTTATTGATTTAAAAAGTGGGAATAAAGTAACTTATTTCAATAATTATGTAACAAAGTCTGCGGTGATAGTTGGATTTTTGTGCAAATGTTCAAGGTGATTTCCCTCTAAAATGGAATAAATTATAGTTTATTTAAATTAAACTTTGATATGACAATCAATATTCAAATAACTTGGCTTTTTTTATTGGCTATACCCATCGCCTGTGTCGCATGGACAGTTACTCACGAAGAAGTTTTTCGAGAACCCCGTGAATATTGTGAAAAGAGATGTAAGGGTGGTAAATCAGCTATGGAAAGGAAGTTTTTTTACCTTTTTACTTGTGAATATTGCTTTAGCCATTATGTAACCGTGTTTTTCCTTGTTTTAACGGACTATAAACTATTGATGGAAGATTGGCGAGGCTACCTAATCTCAGGGTTTGCTTTGGTTTGGATTGCCAATATTTACATGGGTATATTTGCCTTAATCCGTCAAAGCATTAAAAAAGAGAAAACTGAGATTGCACTAATGGAGAAAAATGTGAATTGAATTAATCACTTAGCAGGCGTTTAATTTTAAACACCTACTTAATTGACATTGAAACTTTACATTTAATTTAAAACCCTACATAAATTGTATTAAGCCACGAATTAACGAATTTCACCAAGTTAAACGTTGACTCATTTAAGCTAATTTCACTAATCGAATTGCCCTTAAGGGCAATTTCGTATAATTCGATAAAATTTTCGACATCTAACTTGGTGAAATTCGTTAATTCGTGTCACCGAAAAATTATTTAGGTTAAAACAAAAATGGCTAATCTTGGTTAAAATGGAATAAAATATTAAAATATGATTGTGATAATTGGAGCAGGCATTGCGGGATTAACCTGTGCAAAATATTTAAAAGACAATGGTATCGAAGCCTTGATTTTGGAAGCGTCGGATGGTGTGGGCGGACGTGTACGGACGGATATTGTCGATGGTTTTACATTGGATAGAGGCTTTCAAGTGCTCTTGACGGCCTACCCAGAAGCAACTAAGTTATTGAATTACAATGCTTTACGATTTAAAAAGCTGCCATCGGGGGCAAATGTCAGACAGGGCAATGAGTTTTTTATCATGCCCAATCCCTTAAAAGATATTTGGACGGCACCACAGGCTTTGGCTGCGCCAGTGGGCAATTTATGGGACAAATTAAAGGTTTTACAACTTAATCTCAGTGTTTCCAACGTTGCCGAACCCAGTGCATCTTCTTCTGAAAAAGCAGAAACGACGCTTCAATTTCTACAAAATTATGGCTATTCCGATAAAATAATTAATCGCTTTTTTCGTCCTTTTTTTAGAGGAGTTTTTTTAGAAAAAAACCTTGATACGGAGGCTTCTTTCTTCAAATTTCTCTTTCACCAATTCGCAAAAGGAGATGTTGTGGTGCCTGAAAAAGGGATGCAAGCCATTCCAGAGCAGATTGCCGCGCACCTTTCACCGAATCAAATTCGGCTCAATTCGCCAGTTGAGCGCATCGAGGTCAGGACTATTTTTTTAAAAAATGGTGAAACCATTGTAGCGGATAAAATAGTGATGGCAACGGATGCTCACTCGGCAGCACATTTGCTGGGCACTACATCAAAAACGGAATTTAATAGTACCGATTGCCTTTATTTCGAAACTGATAAACCACTTAAAACGAATACAAATACTCCTTTTCTCATCATAAATGCCAATTCGGAGGAGTTAATTGACCATTTGATCATTCTTTCAGACATTGCCCCTTCTTATGCGCCGAGTGGTAAAACATTGATTTCGGTGAGTGTGGTGGGTAAAAATACGCTCTCGGATACGGCTCTACAAGAGAAAATAAAAATGGAATTGGAGCAGTGGTTTGGAAAGAACTACTCTTGGAATCATTTGAGAACTTACAGGATTCCGGAGGCGTTACCACAATATTTCCATGATTCACCCACGCGTAAATCATTGAAAATCAACGATTTTATGTTTCAATGTGGTGATTATACCGCTTACCCTTCTCTGAATGCTGCAATGAAAACAGGGCGTGAAGTAGCCGAACTTTTAATAAAATAGCTAAATAGAGCGTTATATACTGAGGGGGTAGGTTTGACAGTTTTAACAAAAATCCTCTACTAAGTTATTTGCGTATAACGATTATAAACTTATTAAAAATTGAAAAACAACACTGTGTTAATTTTGGCATTTTGCCTTTTTGCCTTCCAAACTATCCACGCTCAAAAAGCCTTAAAACTTCAAAAGTATTTTGTGGAATATACTGTCAAAAATGCAGGTATCAATTCCAAAGGGCGTTTTGATAATATAACTGCAAATATTATTTTTGATGAAAATATGCTTGATAAAAGCAGTATTTCAGCTACTATTCAAGTCAATTCTTTTAATTCAGGCATAACTATGCGGGATAATCACTTAAAAGATAAGGACTATTTCGATGTTAAAACCTATCCTAATATTACTTTGATTTCCACTAAAATTGTGAAAAGTGGAAATGGGTATTTGGGCAATTTTAATTTGACAATTAAAGGCATCACAAAATCCATTCAACTACCTTTTACCGTAATTAAAAACGGTAATGCATTCGAATTCAAAGCAACTGAATTGAGTATTGATAGAACAGCTTATGGTGTAGGTGGCTCAAGTTTTACTTTGAGTAATACTGTTCGTATCTCGATAAATGCTACTTTTATAAATTAAACTAAGCTATGAATCAAACTACACCAAATGTTAGATAAAAATACCATAAAACTATTGCGATTGCCCTTTTCATTGCTCTTGATGCCCATTTTTTTATTGGCATTGAGTCAAGTTGATACGCCTTTTTCCACATGGGATACTTTGATTCCGTTTTTAATAATTCACTTATTGGTTTATCCCGCGAGCAACGGCTACAACAGCTACGTGGATAGGGACGAGCAAAGTATCGGCGGTTTGGAGAAGCCACCCATGCCTACAATTGCACTATTTTATGTGACTTTAGTGATGGATTCCATTGCGCTCATTTGCTCGTTTTTATTCGTCAATAGTAATTTTGCGCTGTGTTTATTGGCTTATATTTTAGCGTCACGGGCATACAGTGCGCGACAAATTCGCTTGAAAAAATACGCTGTTTTAGGCTTTTTGGTGGTCATGTTTTTTCAAGGAGCTTTCACGTATTATATGTCGCATTTGGGCATTACTAAGGCTTTACTGGACGTCAATGAAACAACGATTTGGATATTAGCGGCTTGTTCATTCCAGATTGCGGGTGTGTATCCTTTGACCCAAATCTATCAACACCAACAGGATTTGGCGGACGGGGTGACCACTATCAGCTATAAATTGGGTTACAAAGGCACTTTTCTTTTCGCTGGGATAATGTTTGGCTTGTGCAATGTCTGTTATTTCATTTATTTTAATTATATTGATAAAATAAATGATTTTTATATCATCCAACTTTTCTTCATTCCCATTGTTTCCTTCTTTGGGTATTGGCTTGTTTTAGTCTGGAAAAACACACAAAATGCTAATTTTAAAAATACTATGCTGATGAATCTCATAGCAGCAATATGCATGAATGTCTGCTTTGTCATTCTGTTTCTAAAAAATTAATAATCAATGAGTTATATCATAAAAATAGCAACGGCTGTACCTGAAAATGGCTACGACCAAAGTGCTCTAATGCAGTTTTACAGGGATTCTACCGACGATGAAAGTGCCAAAAGGAAAATCAAAATCCTTGCCTCTAAATCGGGTATTTCCACCCGCTATTCAGTTCTCAAAGATTATGGTTCACAGGTTGCCGATTTTACTTTTTTTAATAAAAATAAATACCTTTTGCCCTCGCCCACGCTCACTGAACGCATGGCGATTTATCGAAAAGAAGCCTTGAAGTTATCGTTAAAAGCCATTCAAAATCTTCCGAATTTTACCGCTGAAAAACAAGATATTACACATATTATTACCGTCACTTGTACCGGCTTATTTGCGCCGGGGTTGGATATTGAATTGATACACGCGCTTGAATTATCGCCTACAACACACCGCAGCAGCGTCAATTTTTTGGGTTGTAATGCTGCTATTATTGCTTTAAAACAGGCTGATGATATTTGTAAAAGCCACCCCAATGCAAAGGTGTTGGTGGTGTGCACGGAGTTGTGTACGCTGCATTTTCAAACGGATTACAGCGACGATTATTTGCTGTCCAATCTTCTTTTTGCGGACGGCAGTGCAGCCGTGATTGTGAGCAGCAGACTTTCAAGCGACCCCCTCAGTATAAAAGCGAAAATTACGGGTTTTGATTCATTTTGCATACCTGATAGCCGCAACGAAATGGCGTGGCAACTGTCAGAAACAGGTTTTATTATGAATCTCACGTCGTATGTAGCTGATTTGATTAAAGCCAATATCAAGCAAATGTTGGATAAAATGGGTTTAAACACAAAAGAAATCGGCTATTGGGCTATTCATCCAGGCGGAAAAAAAATTGTGGATAACTTTATCGCTGCATTGGGGCTTTTACCCGCACAATTGACCGAATCTTACAAAATTTTGAATGATTATGGTAATATGTCGTCGCCCACGGTGCTTTTTGTTTTAAAACAAATATTAGAAAATATCACACCTCAGCCAAAGGGCAACAAAATATTTGCTGCTGCTTTTGGTCCGGGTTTGACCGTTGAAACCATGCAATTGAGCCATGTTTAGATATCGAAGCTTAGAAAAAGAACTCCTCGATGCCGATGATATTCCCACGGCAGATTTGTACCAAAACCTCAAGGAATTGGACAGAATCAACACGCTTCTGGGGGGCTACGATATTACTTTTTCCGCTTTAAAAAAAATCATTCAACCTGATAAATCCTATACACTCATTGACATTGGCAGTGGCGGCGGGGATACTCTGAAACACATTCAAAAATGGCAAATCAGAAAAAAACTGAATCTCAAGCTCATCGGCATTGACTTAAAACCTGTTTGCATCGAGTATTCAACTCAAAATAATCCTGCGCCTGATATTCAATTTATTTGCGATGATTATCGCAATATGTTCCTCCACGTACCGAATATTGACATCATTCACGCCTGTTTGTTCTGTCATCATTTGGATGAAAACCAATTAATTGAGTTGGTTCAATTTGCATTAAAACGACATAGTATATTGGTTATCAATGATTTAGAGCGTAATCCAATTGCCTACTATGCTATTAAAACGTTGACCGCTCTTTTTTCAAAATCCTATTTAGTTAAAAATGATGCCCCGCTTTCGGTTGCTCGGGGTTTTAATAAAAAGGAATGGTTGGATATCATCAACAAGGCAGGTGCAACGCATTTTACAGTTAAAAATAAATGGGCATTTCGCCACGAAATCATCATCTATGGAAACCATCAAAACGGATAAAATATACCCTTGCGCCATTATTGGCGGAGGTCTGGGCGGCTTATGCCTCGCCATTCAATTGGCGCAGCAAGGCATAGAAGTTATTTTATTTGAAAAAAATACTTATCCGCAGCATAAAGTCTGCGGTGAGTATATTTCCATGGAAAGTTGGGATTTTTTAATGAATTTAGGTGTGCCATTAAATGACCTTAATTTGCCTAAAATAACCCAATTAGGCATTTCAGCCGAAAGTAGTTTTATGCTCAATAGTCGTTTGCCTTTGGGCGGTTTTGGTATCAGTCGGCATAGTTTGGACTATTATTTGGCTCAAATTGCCAGGAAAAAGGGTGTTTTAGTCCATGAAAACTGTAAAGTTTTAGATGTAAAACCAAACGATTTAGAGAGTGAAATAAACACTACAAAAGGCAGTTTTTATGCTAAAATCGTGTGTGGTAGCTTTGGAAAATATGCCCCTTCGTTTGCAAAATCCGAGATGCAGGCGCCGCCTAAAACGCCTAATTACATAGGCGTAAAATACCATATTGAAACCGACCTTGCGCCCAATCGCATCGAATTGCACAATTTTAAAGATGGCTATTGCGGTATTTCAAAAGTGGATAAAGAGCGTTATTGCTTGTGTTATTTATCCAATTCCACCAATTTGCAAAGGTCGGGCAATGATTTGAAGGCGATGGAGGAGGCTATTTTATATAAAAATCCTTTTTTGAAAAAGTATTTCACGGAATCCAATTTTTTATACGATAAGCCGATGGTGATTAGCAACGTCTATTTCCATCCAAAAGAGACATATCTCAACGGTATGTTTATGGTGGGTGATTCGGCGGGCGCGATTACGCCGCTGTGTGGCAATGGCATGAGCATGGCGATGCGAGCTTCTAAATTGTTAGCTGCACTATTGCCCCTTTATTTTAATAAAAAACTTAAAAAAGAGGAACTTATCAGCCGCTACAACAGTGTTTGGAAAGACAATTTTAATACCCGCATTTGGATGGGGCAACATCTGCAACACCTGTTTGGTAAAAATACAAGTACTCAATTAGCACTCAAAACGCTCCATTATTTCCCCGCTTTAACTCAAAAAGTAATTGGATTGACGCATGGTCAGCCTTTTTGAGAGCGTTTTACTTCTCGTTTTTCATTGATTCTTTCAAGGTAATGAAATCCGAAAGGATAAATATCACGGTCATAAAACCCATCAGAATCTCAGTAAGCGAAACCAATTTTGCGGGTATATTGGCGGGGGTAATATCGCCGTAGCCGAAATAAGAGAAATTGAGCGCACTGAAATAAACGCATTCAAAAAGCAATTCCAACTCGTTAAATGCGGGATTTATTTCGTTTAAACACGCCATATCAATTTTCAAAAGAGTATAATAATCAATGCCAAACGACAACATGACTTGAGTCATATTGATTCCCACTATTTTTAAAAATTGGTGATAGGGTAAGTTATGTGTAGTCGCTTTGCTCAAATCCTGCGATGTTTCATACACAAACCAAGCTGTTTTAAGCCAGCATATGCCCACTACTAAGGTATATAACATAGTTGTACCCAGATAGCCACTGTTTTCAATAATCACAACCGCCTCACCCAGAAGGATAATTGCCAAAAATTCCAAAAAGTTCCGTTGATATTTTTTCATAGTCTGTCAAAGTTGGATTTTAAAATACGAGTGAAGATAAGATTTTTTTGAGGATTTGATTTTTTTGAGGATAAGATTTTTTTGAGGATTTGAAGATTTGAAGATGCGAGGATTTGAAGATGCGAGGATTTGAGAGGGTGAATCTTCAAATCCTCGCAT
Source organism: Saprospiraceae bacterium (assembly GCA_031424515.1). GTDB lineage: Bacteria > Bacteroidota > Bacteroidia > Chitinophagales > Saprospiraceae > JAAFJT01. Next base: position 2,567 of record JANPHO010000286.1, on the reverse strand, counting down.
CCTCAAATCCTCAAATCCTCGTATCTTCACATCCTCGCATCCTCAAACCTCCAACGCTCTCTCCAATTGCAGAAGATGCCGTTGATTGTGCGCTATTAAAAAAAGGAAAGTGTCACCCAATTTTAAGCGTATGAAAGGGGAAATGGAAATGGGAATCCTGATTTTACCCATATTGACGGTGCGAGCTTGTTCAAGTAAAAGCAGCAATTTCTCTTGTTGGTCAATGAACTCAGCGACGATGACTTTGGCATCGTGTTGTGGAGAAGGTATGGCGTTCTTAGGTGACTTCATTTTTGTACGCGTCACCCCCTCAGTATTGGGCAACATCAAACGATAAAAATAGTCGCCTAACCAACCTGATTTGAAATGAGCGTTGGGTTGACTGCCCTTGGTTTGTGCTTTTAAAATAGCATTTTCAATAGCTGGCAGATAATATTGCCCGTAAAAGTTGAGATGCTCCAGACATTGTGAAGCACTCCACGAAGTAGGAGAGGGTTGTTTCATTAAAACATCCACGGGAAGATTCTGCCACGTATTAATGGCTTTTTCAAGATACCCCTCAGTATCGCGGTATAAATTGTCGATTAAAACAGATGTTGTGTACATATCATTTAATTTTCCAACAAAAGTCTTCAATTTTGATGATGTGCATCTTGGTAAAAACCAAGATTTTAAGGCTGGAGGATTTTTGACTCAATCGGGTATGGGGGCAAACTTGAGAATTGTCGATTATTTGGCGTAAAACAAAAAATAATCTACCCAACTTAGCCATTCTATTTCCTTTATTATGCGTTAAATTCCTTTTAAATAGATGACTATTCTTCAAGAAATTTATCTTTTCTAAAGAAAATATAATGACCAACCTGTCTGCCGACAAAGGCAGGTTTGGGTAGATTATTTTTTGTTTTACGCCTTAAGACTACTTACCCAATGAGAATAAGCTACATTTTTAAAGTTGTTTTTAGTACTTTTATTTCAAATCACTTTTCTAAACTGCCAAGCATTCGCGAATCCAATTCTATTTTATTTTTATTTTAATCCTACCACAAAAGGGAAAGTGACTACCGTTCATAGGCAACCGCTAATTGGTGTATCAGTTTTTGTAAAAAGTTCAGGACTTGGTACAGTTACTGATGCTTTATTGTTAGTTATTGGTTATTGCCTGATATATCGTAGGCAATAACCAATAACCAATAACTATTAAGGTAGACCCAATAAAAAGCCGATGGTAAAATTCGCATCCCAGTCAAATACAAATTGTAGGCAATCCGTACCATCGGAGACGGCTTTATAGATATTCAAACCTGCCTTGGTTTTAGCATCGCCACCATCTTTATATTTTTCAGGCGCATTGAGTACGGTATAACGTTCTTTACCCGTCCGCACTTGTTTAGCAAGTGAAAAAGGGACACCTCCAATGATAAAACACGTCTTACGGCGGGCAGCAGGTACTCGGTCAGAAAGGCGTTTTACTTCGCTGTAAACAGCATCGTCCGCCGTGTTATTTTGGAAATACTTAGCACCATGCGTTTCAATTGTTTTTATTTGACCACTTTCAAGCCAAGCAATCTTAGTGTTGCCAGAGCCTATATCGCAAAGAAAAGCATCATCTTCATAATCTTTTGGAAGAGCACATTTCAAGCCTAATTTGCCTTCTTGATCAGCAGTAACTGCATTGACTACGTAGCCCATGTTTTTTAGGTAAGCAATAATTTTACCGGTCAATTCTACTTTTTGAGCACCTGAGCTAATGACAAAATGAATATCGCGCGGGCTAACTCCGAAACTGAGCATGTTGCTGATGTAATTTTTTAAGCCACTTTTGACATCTTCATCCGAAGTTAACTTTTCATAGACAAGGCTTGAACCAAAGTCCGCTTTCTCCAATTTCCAGTTTTTTTGTTGGTCAATGCGCACAATAAAAGAGTTGAATCCGCTTGCACCCAATTCTACAACGCCTTTAAGTTTTCCATTGACAGGCTCTTTAGGTTTGAAGTCAAAAACAGGACGATTGGCGGGAGCCGTTGCGCTATTATTGGTAGTGCTTGAAGAAGAATTGCTGTTATCTGAAGGCTTCGGTAAAGTACTATTGTTCTCTGTAGGGGCAGGAGGCATATTGCTTGACTCTGTAGTAGTACCCTTTCCAAATTTATCTGTTATGCCAGGGAAGAATTTTTTTACCCCAAAAAATAAGCCTAAAACGATACCAACGGTAATCAATAGGCGGGCGAATGGTGTTAAACGACTCATAGAGTTTTTTATTTATTTAATTTAAAAATGAGTTTTATTTTAAAAAATCCGTATCAACTTCATAGATTTCACGCAATACTACATTATTTGAGTGATATAAACAAAAAATTCTGATAGAAAACCCTTTAATATCGACCTTTGTATGATGTATTTATACGGATTATATTTTTAGTTTTATTCACCCTTTTTTCAAGTATTTAAACCTACTTTTATGACGCTATTTTAAGATAAGTAGGCGTTTAAAAATAATTGATAATTTCTGTCGGGCTTAAAATTAAAGAAAATGCAGAGCAAAGCGGAGAATTTTCTTTAATTTT
>JANPHO010000285.1:0-5243 GCA_031424515.1 Saprospiraceae bacterium | reverse complement strand
TTTTTAAACGCAGTATTGCATCTTATTCTTTTGGTAAAACCTTTCACGCTACGGGTTGGAAAATGGGTTACGTGGTGGCGCCCGATTACCTCATGGCAGAGTTTCGGAAAGTACATCAATTCAACGTTTTTTCAGTGAATACGCCCGTGCAATACGCCATTGCTGAGTTTTTAGAAGATGAAAACAACTATCTGAGTCTGCCCGATTTTTATCAAAACAAGCGTGATTATTTTTTAAAACTCATGGAAGGCAGTCGTTTCAAGCCTTTAAAATCGGAAGGTACATATTTTCAATTATTTGATTATCAAGATGTTAGCAGTGAAAACGATTTTGATTTTTCAAAACGATTGACGACTGATTTGGGCGTGGCAGTCATTCCCGTTTCCGTTTTTTACACCAATAATATAGATGCCAAAGTAATTAGAGTGTGTTTTGCTAAAACGGAGGATGTATTAGAGGCTGCTGCGGAGAGGTTGTGTACAATTTAATGTACTGATAAAAATCATCACACACTGTGACAATTTTGTGATGCATGGGTCTCTAATTTGCATTATTTTTGCAGAAGGTTTAAAAAGAAAAATTTTGAAAAGCATTTTTAAAAATATTACTGTAGGCTTTCTTATTGTCGTTATAATGGTTTCGACAATGGGTTTCAGCATTAATACCATGTACTGCTTGTGCATGGGGCAGTACGAGGTATCGCTTTTTGAAATTGACCATAAATGCACAAAAGAAGAAGAAAAGCCCGACCCTGAAATTGCTAAAATGCATCCTTGTTGCCAAAAAGCCATGATGGCAAAGGCTTGTAAGGAGAAAAAAGAACATAAAGGTTGTACACAGCACGAAAAAAAATACGTCAAAGCTGACCTCAAATTCACAGAATTTCATAAAACTGAAATGCCAAAAGTGCCTGCTTTTGAGGCATTGCCAGTTTGTTTTCATACGATTCCAGTCTATTCAAAAGTTGCTTTCATTTCTGAAATTCAGCCTATTTTGGCGTATCGACCACCCCCTCAGTATTATGGTCGAAAACTGTTGAATTTCATTCAAGTATATCGTTGTTAGAGATTTCATTTTATCTTTGATGTATTATTAGTGCATGCACTAATAAGTATAAGTTATTTATTATCAATAATTTAAAAGCAAATCCGTGCCACCGCTTTGAGCGGTGGCACGGGTAAAAAAAGTTTTAAAAATGAAATCTATTATGTCTATCCTCAGCCTTGTGGCTGTGTTCTTCATATCTTCTTGTTCTTCAACACAACAATCAACGGCGTCATCGGGTGCTGGCTTAGCGACTGAAGCATTCAAGGTAACGGGTGTATGCGATATGTGCAAACGCCGTATCGAGACCGCTGCTTATGGTGTCAGTGGCGTCAAATCCGCTCAATGGAGTGCCGACAAACAAGCATTGACGGTATCATATGATGCTAAAAAAGCCAATACCGAAGCCATTCAAAAACGCGTTGCAGCGGCAGGTCATGACACCGAAAAAATCAAAGCGGAAGACAAAGCCTATGGTAATTTGCCAGGCTGTTGCAAATACCGCGATGGTGTCGAAGTACACACTAATTAATAGTAGTGCAATTTTAGAAAGGGGCATTTTTATTAATAATGCTCATTTTCAATAAAATTAAAAAATTATGGCTACTAAAATTTCAACTGCTCCAACAGTTAAAAAGACTTTCCCTGTGCTCGAGATGAGCTGTGCGGCGTGCGCTGTGAGTGTGGAAAGTATTTTAAAATCGCAAAAAGGGGTTCTTAATGCGCAGGTTAACTATGCAGATACCTCAGCAAATGTGGAGTTTGTTGAATCTGAAACCTCAGTCGAAACACTCAAAAAAGCGGTACAATCGGGCGGTTACGACCTCATCATTGAAGAAAACAACACCCAAGAACTCAAGGAAGAAGCTGAAAGCAATCGCATGGATGCTCTTCGCAAACGGGTCATTGGGGCGTCTATTTTATCAGTACCAGTGATGATTTTGGGTATGTTTTTCATGGATATGCCCTACGTCAATTGGATTATGATGGCTTTGAGTGCGCCGGTCGTATTCGGATTTGGTGGTACCTACTTCGTTCATGCTTGGAAACAATTGAAGCATCGGACATCCAATATGGATACCTTAGTGGCTTTGAGTACGGGTATTGCATTCATTTTTAGTGCTTTTAATACCATTTATCCTGAATTTTGGCATAAAAGAGGCTTGCATCCACACGTCTATTTTGAAGCGGCTGCCGTGGTAATAGCCTTTATTTCACTCGGAAAATGGTTCGAGGAAAAAGCAAAATCCAATACGACGACGGCTATCAAAAAACTCATAGGTTTGCAGCCGAAAACGGTGCATATACTGAGGGGGGGTAATGAAATTGAAATCGCTATTGCAGAAGTTAAGGTGGGTGATATTATCATTGTTCGCCCCGGTGAAAAAATAGCGGTGGATGGTGAAGTCGTTATAGGTGAATCGTACGTAGATGAAAGTATGATTAATGGCGAACCCGTGGCAGTGCATAAAAATCAAAGTGCAAAAGTGTTTTCGGGCACTATCAATCAAAAAGGCAGTTTTCAATTCCGAGCTGAAAAAGTGGGTGGCGATACGGTATTAGCCAATATCATCCGCATGGTGCAACAAGCGCAAAGCAGTAAAGCACCCGTTCAACAATTAGTGGATAAAATTTCAGCCATTTTTGTTCCGGTGGTGATTGGTATCGCAATTTTGACTTTTGTGGCTTGGATGGTTTTTGGTGGTGAAAATGGTTTTTCGTATGGGCTTCTCTCGGCAGTGACGGTGCTTGTTATCGCTTGTCCATGTGCTTTGGGTTTGGCAACTCCAACGGCAATTATGGTCGGCGTGGGTAAAGGTGCTGAAAATAATATTCTCATTAAAGACGCTGAAAGCCTTGAAAAAGCGCACCAAATAGACGTTGTTTTGATGGATAAAACGGGGACTATCACCGAAGGCAAACCCTCTGTAACGAATTCGATTTGGAGTGACATTGCCACTTTTGAGCATAAAAACATCCTTTTTACAATGGAATCTCAATCCGAGCACCCATTGGCAGAAGCAGTCGTTTTATCCTTAAAAGATGATTTTAATGATATTAAAACGCTTGTTTTAGATAGTTTTAAAAGCGAAACTGGCAAAGGTGTTATTGCTGAAAAAGAGGATAAAAAATATTTTATCGGTAGCTTAAAATGGATAAATGAGTTGGGCGTTTCAGTCCCCTCCCGAGAAATCGGGACAGGCTCTCAGTATAACGACATTATTAAACAATGGCAAGAAGAAGCCAAAACGGTCGTCATTTTTTCAGATGAAAAACAGTTTTTAGCAGCTTTCGCCATTGCTGATAAAATAAAAGAGAGTTCTATTGAAGCCATAAAAACGCTTCAAAACAGAGGTATTAATGTGGTCATGCTGACGGGCGACAATAAGGTAACCGCTTATGCCGTGGCAAAACAAATCGGGGTGAAAGATTTCAGAGCCGAAGTGATGCCTTCGGATAAAGCGGCGATTGTCGAGTTATTTCAACAACAAGGCAAAACGGTGGCAATGGTTGGCGATGGTATTAACGATTCGCAAGCGCTCGCCCAAGCGGATGTGAGTATTGCGATGGGTAAAGGTTCAGATATTGCAATGGATGTGGCTAAAATGACGCTCATCACTTCCGACCTTAACACCATTCCGAAAGCTTTAAAACTATCCCAACAAACGGTCAAAACGATTCGTCAAAACTTGTTTTGGGCATTTATTTACAATATTATTGGCATTCCGATAGCGGCTGGCGTTTTATATCCGTACAACGGATTTCTACTCAACCCGATGATAGCGAGTGCGGCTATGGCATTGAGTTCGGTGTCGGTAGTGACTAATTCTTTACGTTTAAAATTTTTAAAATTATAATATATGAAAACTGCAAAGTTTAAAACAACTATAAAATGTGCTGCGTGTGTCAATACAGTCACACCAAGTTTGAACGAAACTGTTGGTCAAGAGCATTGGCAAGTGGATTTAACCTCACCTGAGCGCATTTTAACCATTGAATCGGATACTGTTTCACCTGAAAAAATAGTGGAAACATTATCAAAAGTGGGTTATAAAGCTGAACTTATGTAAAGCGGAACTCCAGTTCCGCTCTATTCTCAACTAAAAACGGAACTGGAGTTCCGCTTTACTGATACAATGAAAAATTGGCTCATTAAAATTTTCAAAAGCCTTTTTATTAAAAAGTGCTGCCGATAAGGTAGCGCGGAACTCCAGTTCCGATTTCAATCAGCTTTTTAATAATTTCTATAAGCGGAACTGGAGTTCCGCACTACGTAAATCATTAAATTTTAAAAAATGAAAAAATTCATTTTGGTAGTAGCTTTATTCGCTACTGGTGTAACTGTTTCTTTTGCTCAAAATGCACCTACTCAAGCAGCTAAAACTGAAAAGCCCGCTGCTAAAAAAGGTAAAAAGAGCTCAAAACCTGCTGCCCAAACTGCTATGTATGAGTGCCCAATGAAATGTGAACCAGCATCTGCCAAAGCAGGAAAATGCGGTAAATGCGGCATGGACTTAGTAGAAGTGAAAAAGAAAGCGAAGTAATAAATCCGTGCCACCGCTTTAAGCGGTGGCACGGTTATTCAACCAAATGAATTTTCATTAAAAAGATTCCGCAATGAAAATCAAGATAATTTATACTTTTTTATGCGTTTTTATGGCTTTTATGGGCTTTTCACAGTCAATAAAAGGCATTGTAAAAGATGCAAAAGGTGAAGCCATTGTCGGCGCACACGTCTATTGGATGGATAAAAGTGCGGAGACATTAACCAATGAAATCGGTCAATTTGAACTCCCTCGTAAGACTCGTGAGAGCATGATTCACGTCGAATTTGTAGGCTATGAAATGACGTTTTTGACCCTAAAAAATGGTCAAACCGACGTCGAAATCGTCATGAAAGAGCCCAAAACCTTGAATCAAGTGGAGGTAAAAGGTAAAAAACAGGATAATGCTGTTTCTACGCTCGATGGTCGTACAGTAGAGCGCATTGGTAGCAATGAATTGAAAAAGGCGCCTTGCTGCAATCTCTCCGAAAGTTTTGAGACCAATGGTACTGTTGATGTCGCTTATGCTGATGCCATCACGGGCGCAAAGGAAATTCAGATGCTTGGACTGAGGGGTATCTATACGCAATTGATGGTTGAAAATCGTCCCGATTTTTACGGTTTGGCGATGCCTTACGCACTTGAATACATCCC
>JANPHO010000284.1:0-1677 GCA_031424515.1 Saprospiraceae bacterium | reverse complement strand
TGCATTTGTTTTTCCACAATCCTTGATTGAGAAATACAAATCAAGTCCCGTAGATAATATTGAGGTTTTTAATACAGATTGGACAAAAGAGCTTTTTACTAATAATGGTTTGATGCAAAATCATAACATTGTGTTGGATGCAGGTAGTGAAAAAGCAAGTTTATTAACTTCAATTTCTTTTCTTGACCAACAAGGATTGATTCAAAATAATAGTTTCAGAAAATTAGACGTTAGGATGAATCCTGATATTAAATTATCAAATAAGCTTCATTTGTCAGGCAATTTCTTTTTTAATCAAGGCAACCGAGTTGAACCTGCTGGTTCTTCACCTGAGTTTATTATTCGTCAAGCGATTGGTTTACCTGCTAATGCAGCCGCTAAATTTGGCGAGGGGCAATATGGAGATGCGGGTCAATCGAACCGCCGCAATCCATTAGGCATTGCAGAAGCAAGTGGTATTGTGCGTTTTTTAACGCCCTCTTTGTTGGGTAGTGCACAGTTGAATTATACCCCCATCAATGGTTTAGATTTTGAAATAATGGGGGCAAGAGAGCAGAGTACACCTAATACTAAGCGCTTTCAGAAGAGTTTTGATTCTTATAACGCCAATGCGGCTACTCGTACTTGGGATTTTGTTTCGAGATACCCAGGTACCAACTCTTTGAGTGAGTCATATGGTTTTAACTTCAGAAATACTTTCCGCGCGCAAGCTTCTTATCAATTGGAGCAAAATAAGCATGCGGCTAAAATCATGACAGGTGTACAATCTGAGGAAAACTCAGCTCGGAATTTAGGTGCATCCCGCTCAGATTTTGTAAATGAAAACCAACCATATATCAATCTTGGTGGAGCAAATAAGGATAATAGCGGTGGTGCCAGTGAAAGCGCGTTGATTGATTATTTTGGTCGCATCAATTATGCTTTTGATGATAGATATCTTTTAGAAGTGAATGGCTGTTATTCGGGGTCTTCTCGTTTTTCGGCGGCTTTAGATAAGCAATGGGCTTTTTTTCCATCGGCTTCGGCTGGTTGGGTGTTTTCAAAAGAGAAGTTTTTGAGTGGTCTTAAATTTTTAGATTTTGGTAAAATTAGAGGCTCTTGGGGTATTTTGGGTAACCAAGGCTTACCTGATAATTACCCATTTGCGGGTTCATATTCACCGCTTAATTACTATTTTAATAATGCTACCAATCTTGGTTTTGCTCAAACGGAGGCTTTCAACCAAGGCATCACTTACGAAAAATCAAAGCAAGCGAATGTTGGTATGGAGTTATCGTTTTTAAAAGGTAAATTAGGGGTTACTGCTGAATATTTTAGGAAAGAAATATCTGACCTCATTTATAGACGACCTATTCCAGTGTACGTAGGTTTGAGCCCTGCTTACCAAAATGTGGGAGTCATGGAGAATAAAGGCTGGGAATTGCAGGCAGATTCTCGCGATAAGATTGGTAAACTAAAATACCGAGTAACAGCTATGTTGTCAGATGTGCAAAATAAAATTTTATCATTAGGCTCTGACATTGTATCGAATGGCATTCCAAGTAAAGCATTTTTGGATGAAGGCTTAATTCGTTCGCAAGAAGGTTATGCTTTACGTTCTTATTTCGGGTATCAAGCGATTGGTTATTTTCAAAGTAAGGAAGATATAGCTTCAGCACCCACGCACTTTTTCACACC
>JANPHO010000283.1:0-1599 GCA_031424515.1 Saprospiraceae bacterium | reverse complement strand
TATCTGTAAAAGGCGAGGCTGTTTTTAACTTAAGCACCTTTTTATCAGCATCGGCAGTATTATTTGCCAGTTTTATTGGCTTTGATTCCATTGCTCAAGCGGGTGGAGAAGCGAAGAATCCTGAGCGACTTTTACCTCGTGCCATTGCTTTGGCTTTAATTGTGGTCAGTAGTTTTTATTTCATTTTTACATCAGCGGTTTATCACGCCATTCCGTGGCAATTTATTGCAGCCGAGGCTGCCCAAAAAGATATTTCTGCACCTGGGTTGTTCAGTGTTTTACTGTCACCGACTTGGGGCGTTGTGATATTGATAGGGGCAACCATTGCATTGGTGAACGATTTACCAGCCATGTTGCTCTCCGTTTCCCGCTTGCTTTTTGCGTGGGCAGAAGATGGCATTTTCCCAAAACGCATCGCTGCCGTAAATCCGACTACTCAAACGCCCATAAACGCTTTGTTATTAAGCGGTGGTATGGCAACCATCGGCGTTTTAGGCAGTCATTTTGCGGGAGATTTTTTCTTAGGCGTGGATATAATGGTGACGAGTATGCTGGTTAACTTCCTTTTAATGTGCCTAACTTTGCTTGTTTTACCGAAGAAAAACCCCACAATTGCGCAAAATATTACGGTTTTGGCTTCTAATAATTTAAGAGCCAGTATAGCGGCTTTGGGCGTATTGATTTTGTCCGTTTTTTTAGGCATTCATTTATGGAAGGATTTTAATGCATCTGTCGAAAAATGGTATTTTCACTCCACTTATGTTTGGTTAATAGTGATGGGTATCGCTTCTGTGATATATTTTTGGCAGGTAAAACGCCTTGTGGATAGCGGGGTGGATATTGAAAGTTTATTTAAAAAATTGCCGGAAGAGTAGAGATACTGAGTTTTAAGTTTTGGGTCGAAACCCAAAACTCAAAACTCGAAACTCAAAACCCACCTATACTGAGGGGGTATCCTTTTAAAAACCAACAACTCAATTATTAAAAAAATAGTCAAAATATGGCATCAAAACATATTTCATTAGCATCCGATTTAAAAATATCGCGCATTCTCACGGGTTTATGGCAGGTAGCTGATATGGAGAGAGACGGCAAGCAACTCGACTTAGACGCAGCAGCCAAAGCCTTAATTCCTTATATCGAAGCTGGATTAACGACTTTCGACATGGCGGATCATTATGGCTCGTCAGAACTCATTGTCGGCAGATTACACAAAAAATATGTGCCCAAAGAAACGATTCAGCTATTCACAAAATGGGTACCTTCTCCCGGAAAAGTAAGCAAAGAATACGTCAGAAAAGCCGTGCAATTGTCTTTGGATAGAATGCAATTGGAGACTTTGGACTTGTTGCAATACCACGCTTGGAATTATGCCGATCCTGCTTGGTTGGATCAATTGTTTTGGTTGCAAGAACTCCGTGAAGAAGGCTTAATTAAGCATTTAGGTGTCACCAATTTTGATACTGCGCATTTGAAAATGGTGGTGGATAGTGGCGTTAAAATAGTCTCCAATCAAGCCTGTTTTTCACTATTAGACCAAAGAGCAAAGCAAAGTATGCTGGCTTTATGCGGTGAAAAAAATATTCAATTATTGGCTTT
>JANPHO010000282.1:0-3457 GCA_031424515.1 Saprospiraceae bacterium | reverse complement strand
GTAAAAACGCACAAATCGTTGATATTCAACTTTTTAACTTAGCTGGTCAAAGCGTTTTTAATCAAAAAGTGCCTTATACTGAGGGGTTACAACAATTTGCGATTCCACAATTAAACCTTAATTCAGGCATTTATTTTGCACGCGTTTCAAGTGGGAATCAATCCTTAGTTCAGAAAATAATAGTCAAATAAAATACACAAGCCCTGAAAGGGCGAAATACATCAGGATAGGGCAAAGCTCTATCAAATTATCAAATCATAAAAAGGCAAGTTGGAATATCCTCACTTGCCTTTTTTATTTTAAAAACTCAAAAATACTGAGGGGTATAAAATTAAAATATCTAATTTTGGGTTTTGAAAACTGAACCTAATTTATCTCTAAATAAATACAACTTTGGAATTTCAATTCAATCTTACCCGCGACTTGGTTTTTTTTGATGTAGAAACCACGGGACTCAATGTGATTCGTGACCGCATCCTTCAAATTGCATTGGTCAAATACACCACAAAAAGCCCTGACCCGATAGAGTTGACTCTGCTTATCAACCCCGGTGTGCCCATTTCAGAGGAGTCTATGTCCATTCATGGTATCACGCCGAAAGATTTGGCAAATAAGCCCACATTCGCTCAAGTAGGTAAACAACTCTATGATTTTATTGGAAATGCAGATTTGGCGGGGTACAACGCCGCTCGTTTTGATATTCCGATGCTCATGGAAGAGTTTGATAGAGTCGGAATCGAATTTGACATTTCAAAAAGACGCATTATTGATGTTCAACGCATCTTTTATAAAATGGAACCCCGCTCGCTCAAGGCAGCTCTGCGTTTTTATTGTCAAAAGGAACTGGAAGACGCCCACGATGCCCTCGCCGATGTGAGAGCGACTGTTGATGTTTTCAGAGGTCAATTGCAGCATTATGAAGGCAAAAATCTATTGGACGAAAACGCCAATGAAATAATAGAGCCGATTAAAAACGATATGCAAGTACTCCATGATTTCACCAATGATTTGAAAATGGTGGACGCTACTCAAAAATTAAAATACGATATGAACGGAAAAATCGTTTTTAATTTTGGAAAGTATATCGGACAGCCCGTGATTGACGTTTTTTTAAAAGATAAGCAATATTACCACTGGATATTGGAAAAAGAATTCTCTGCGCAAGTAAAAAATACGGTGAAAAATTTGATGAAAGAATATGAAAAGAATAAGAAATAATAATACTACTCCTTTTTTCGGCATTTTATTCATCTTATTTTGCCTATTTCTGAATAGTTGTCAACAGCCTACACTGGGTTGTTTGGATGTGAAAGCCACTAATTTTGACGTTACTGTAAGTGACCAATGCACCGATAATTGTTGTTCTTATCCCTTTTTAAAATTGCAGGTTGACCACCTTTGGGGAACTGAAAAGTTTAGTTTAAATAAAAAATATGCTTTAGGAGCTGATAGCATCGAATTTTTAAGTTTTCAAATGTATCTATCTGAATTTCAACTTACTACAAATACCAATAAAATTGCAACTGTCATCGATAGCGTTCCCCTTTTTCAAATAAAAGATACCATAAATGCACTCAGCAATTTTACATTAATGGGTAAAAATAACGGTTTTGAATTCAATATTGGCAAATTTGATAAGCCCGATAAATATGCAAAAGTGAAATTTCAAGTCGGTTTAAATGATATAGTCAATAAAACGATTGCGTCTAAAATGCCTTCAAGCAGCCCCCTCAGTATAAAGGCAGATTCCATGTATTTAAATGCTTCAAATACCTATATTTTCAATAAGTTGGTCATAGCGCGAAAGAATACCAAAGATACGCTTCAATTATTCATTACTACACCCTCTACAATTGACTTGAGTATTGTAAAAACTCTGTCATTTACTGAGGGGTTCGATGCTGCTATTCCATTGAAAATCAATTATTTACAGTTTATGAGCGGCGTTGACCTTTCCAAGCCACAGAACGATATTAAAGCAAAAATCGTTAGTAATACAGCAGCGGCTTTTAGTGTGCAATAATTGCTATTTATCATTAAAACCTTTAAAAATGAAACATCTTTTGCCTATTTTATTTGTTTTAGGAATCCTTTCAACAGCTTCAAAATGTAAGGATGATGTAACTCCTATGGGCACAATTGCCTTAAATTTTAAAGCCAAATTCAATGATTTGCCTTTGGTAATGAATCAAGTGTATGATTATAATGGTAAAAAGTTGCGGATTACTAAATTAAGTTTCTACCTCTCTCCAACACTTTTTCAACCAACAAACCTTGAAAATCCGATACAAATTTCCAGCATTTTAAAAGCAGATTTAACTGATATAGATACTGAATTAAAGGCTAATGAAGGTGTTACAACTAAATTAATTTACGCGCAGGATACATATTCTAAATTAAACACTAATATAGGTATAAGCCCAACGCTAAACGCTAAAAAACCCAAAGATTTTGAATCAACCAACCCACTCTCTAACGCAGGTGATTATTGGGACGCTTGGAATAGCTATATTTTCACAAAATTAGAAGGCACATTGGATAAAGATGGCGATGGCAGATTTGAAACGGGCATCACACTACATACAGGCGGAAATGAAGTTTATACACCCTTGACTTTCACAAAATCTTTCACAATTACTGAGGGGGTAACTACGCCATTAAATTTTGAACTCAACGTCAATAAACTCATAGATGGCATTGATTTGGTCACTGTCAATTCAACCCATCAGACGGGCGATTTGCCAACGATGAAAAAATTTGTGGGTAATTTTAGCAGTGCACTCATTTTAAAATAAACCATATTTATGAAGCCATTTTTATCATTTTTTATAATACTAACGCTTGTCATCGCCGCATGTGGAGATGATAAAGATATTGATATAATTAATGATAATGATTTGACCAATATCGCCCACTCGCCTAAGAGTTTTGAGTTAAAAATTCCCGCAAATTTCCCTAAAATGAATATTCCTGCCGATAATCCAATGACCGTAGAAGGCATTGAATTAGGCAGAAAGCTTTTTTATGACCCCATTTTATCGCGGGATAGCACCATTTCATGTTCAAGTTGTCATTTATCAAAGGCGGGTTTTACGGATAATTTTGCAACCAGTAAAGGTGTGGATGGCATAAACGGCACACGCAGCTCTATGTCTTTAGAAAATATTGGGTTCGTGAATAAAGGTCTTTTTTGGGATGGTCGAGTGATGACTTTAGAAGAACAAGCCCTACTGCCCATCGAAGACCCCGTAGAAATGCACAATATTTGGGAAAAAGCCATTGTAAAATTGCAAAAACATAAGGATTATCCCGCTCTTTTCAGAAAAGCGTTCAATATTTCAACTAAAACTGAAATCAATAAAACGCACGTTGTTAAAGCGATTGCACAATTTGAACGGACTTTAATCAGCGGAAATGCCAAATTTGATAAAATTTATAAGCGAGAAGAGTATTTCAC
>JANPHO010000281.1:0-1574 GCA_031424515.1 Saprospiraceae bacterium | reverse complement strand
CACCGCTACCGCCGATAACAAACTAACAACCGTGACGACCCCAAAGAGGCCGTAAGGTTTTTGAGCAACAAGAGCTTGAAAAGTAGGTTTGAAAGCCAAAAGAAGTTATGAGTTATGACTGATGTTACGCAGGCATAGTTTGAGCATTTATGTTTGCTAATTCGGCATATGCTGCTTTTAATGCTTTTATATAAATTTTATTTTTTATTTCAAAGTGATTTAATCGAGTCTTGAGTTTTAATTTTTCAAGTTTTATATATGCCCAAATGGCGCAATAAATATGATTTGTTTGTGTTTTCACGGTCCTTGTTGGGGACTTTGCAATGCTGACATTTTGCTTTAAACTTTTATGATATTCTTCTACGCTCCACCTTTTTTTGTAGATTGTAGTGAATGAGTCGTTAGTTAGATCGAAATCATTACTGACCAGAAATCGTACACCTGTTTGCTTATTTTCTTCGTCTTTGAAGGGCTGTTTGATTAAAAGTACGGGAAAATCCATATCTTTTAACCAAACTTTTACGGGTGTATTATCGGGTACATCTAAAGATTTAATATTTATCCATTGACTTTTTTTAGTAGGTTTATTAAGCTCATTATCAGCTAATATAGCTAAGCGATTACTTTGTAAATCGAAAATAAAAAACTTTTTTTTGTGGGCAATAAAATGCATATTGTCAGTCGAAGCAAACCATGAATCAGCAAGTATATACTTGAATATCAATTGATTATGAATACATTGCGTGACCATGGACTGCATTAATTCGTTTTTTGTAACAGGGCTTTGGCGACTTTCTTTTTTCGTTTTTAAGACACAAAAGAGTACCGTTTTCAATATAAGCTCAAACAGCACAGGCACGCGCAAAGGCGTACTATTGCCTTCTTTTTGAGTGACATAAAAAGCACTCAAAAGGTTGATGCCTTTGACATTACGACCTTTAGCATGATCCCAATGCCAACAAATAAGTGGATTTTCGTCAGTATATTGTTTTTCAATGATACAATCGTCGAAAACCAAGCAAGCATCGGCGTTTTCATGAAACCGAACTAAAGGTTTCACAGACTGCCAAAGGGATTTACTATCATAGCCAGCATGACGCAAAAAACGAGTAATGGAATCATGGCTGATAATATTATCTAAAAGCTGTGATAAACCCGTAGCACTCGTTTGTCCTGTGCTACTTATCAAATAGTCCGTGTAAAAATCTAATAACTTTTCCATGGACAAATGTAAAACATTTTCAATTAGCGCAGATTGCTCTGCGTAACATAATTTATTTACTGTCCATTACACGGCTACGGCTTTGGTTTTCTGCACACCGCGCTCACTTTCAATTCTTAATTTTTAATTTTTAATGCACCAATGCACCTATCAGACATTCTTTTTCACCTCGCCGAAGACCGCGAAAAGTATTTCAATGCCGTCTCGCCGCCCGTTATTCAGTCCTCGAATTTCGCGTTTACGGATTTAGAGACCTTTCGCCAGATTTTTCCGAACGAAATGGACAACCACATTTATACGCGCGGCAACAATCCAACGGTTAATATCCTGCGGCAAAAAGTCGCGGCATTGG
>JANPHO010000280.1:0-1572 GCA_031424515.1 Saprospiraceae bacterium | reverse complement strand
CGATTTCATCCAATGCAGCACTATTAAAAGTAAACAAACTAATTCTTATGTGTTTATTCTGGTATTATGTTATATGAATCTTTTTGTTGATTTTCAAGTAAAAAATACTCTTTCATCAATATCCTATTGTCTTTTTCCAATCTCTCAATCATTGGCTTGAATTGATTGATTTCGTTCATTAATCTTTCAATTTCCAGGGATTGATTGGTATTTTCGTTATTTAAATGCTCGGTTTTTGCGATGAGTTGGCTTTTTTCTTCCTGCACAGCTGTCAAAGCTGAATTCAACGAAGACATTTTATTTTTTAAAACACTCACATTGTTCATAAAATATGAAAACAAAGCACCACATGCTAATATCGCTGCGCCCATCATTAGTGTAAATACTGCTGTTGTACAAGTCATGCTACTGTTTTTCGTTCTACTTTCCAATTTTTACAGAATTGCTAAGCCATTCTGATTTCAATGCGCTGATTTTTAATATTTTTTTCTTTGGTTAATGGCGATTGAGTTTTTTTATTCTGAAATTTAAATCTATTGAGATCGAATTTTTTTAATTCTAAATAGGATTTTATGTAATCCAACCTTCGAGTGGAACTGTAGCCCCCCTCAGTAATGGACGAGTGAGCAGAAATAGTAATTATTGATTCAGGGTTAATGATTAAATATTTGCCCAATCTTCTAAAATAATCTGATAGTTCCTCCGATTCTTTGAATTGATATTTTTTAGAAGGAAAGTACATATTCAGCGATTGAAACGATACATTCGTGTTGTTCGAAAACAAAAACTCAATGCCATCACTCAACTGATTGTTGATAAAATGTAAATTATCGTTTTTAGCGGACTCTACGTCAATGGCTTCGTCATCAGCACCCATGCTCGAAAGCACTTGTTTGATGGATAGAGCCCGATAGATGCCTAAATCGGTATTTGGCTTTAAAGCTTTTTCTTTAGAGGAGTATAAACCTCTAATAATCAATGTTTTATCAGGATTGCTATTTAAAAAATCAACGGTTTTCTTAAAAACTGGAATACTTTCGCTCGTAAAAACTGGTCGAACATCGGCTAATGGAAAGAAAAAAGGAGCAGCATGTGTTATTGTTTGGGCACCCTGTTTAATGGCAACGGTAGGAGCGCTTGGTTGAATATCTGCGATATCACAATAATTGCGCTTATACCATAGTGTTCCACCAATTATCCAAATCAGTGTAACACTCCCCAAAATAAAGGGTAAAAGTTTTCTCATTGTAGTTGTCTATTCTAAATAATGTTTGTCGAGATTCTGGTTGTAAAAATACGGTAAACGGTATTAAAATAAAAGCAAACGGTCATATATTTTATTTCAATAAATGTTATTTTAGAAGCATTTTCAGAACATTAATTTAAAGTCAACTATGTAATATATTGAAAAACAATACATTGACAGTAGTTTACATTTTTAATAGTTGTTTAAAAAAATTGACTTTCATCACACAATTATAATCTGAAAAGGTCTAATTTCTTTACCGCCAAAGCCTATTTGCTGATTTGAAAGATTACAAAAGGCAACATGAGCTTGATTCTGCAACTCAA
>JANPHO010000279.1:0-4942 GCA_031424515.1 Saprospiraceae bacterium | reverse complement strand
CAATAACGCCATTATTAAATCAGCCCTTGAAGGCGACCAGTTTGCTGTGGAGTTACTATCTGAAATAGGTTTTAAAATAGGCAGAGGCGTGGCAATTTTGATACATTTATTGAACCCAAAACTCATCGTATTGAGTGGTAGAGGGTCAATAGCGGGCAGAATTTGGCAAGCGCCCATTCAGCAAGCCCTCAATGAATATTGCATTCCAAGACTCGCCCACAATACGACAATTGAAGTCTCTTCCCTTGGTTTTAAAGCAGAATTGATAGGCGCAGCAACGTTAGTAATGGAAAATTTTGAAAATATTAAAAAGCAGGAAAATGCTGTTTTTGTCTAATAAACGGCTTGATTCCGATTAAATACAATAAAAAAGGCATAAGTTGGCTCAGCTTATGCCTTTTTTTAAAACGAATATAACCAGATACGACAATGAGAAAAATACGTCTTCTATCCACCATCATCATACCCCTCAGTATTTTAACACTTATAAGTGCTTTTTCATTTAAAAATAAGGATAAAACGCCCAATATTGTCTTGATTTTCATGGACGATTTAGGATATGGTGACTTGAGTGTGTATGGGGCAACGGGTTATCGTACGCCCAATCTCGACCGCATGGCTACTGAGGGGATACGTTTCACCCATTTTTTATCGGCACAAGCGGTCTGTTCGGCGTCTCGGTCGGCATTGCTGACGGGATGCTATCCGAATCGAATCGGCTTTTCAGGAGCATTATTTCCGGGGAGTAAAGTGGGCATAAGTTCCGATGAAATGACTTTGGCGGAACTTTTAAAGCAAAAAAACTACTCTACGGCTGTTTTTGGGAAATGGCATTTGGGCGATAATAAACAGTTTTTACCCTTACAGCATGGCTTTGATGAATATTTCGGCATTCCGTACTCCAATGATATGTGGCCCGTATGGTTTGATGGAAAACCCGCCACACCTGAGCAAAAAAATAAATACCAATTTCCACCATTACCTTTAATAGATGGAAATGAAAAAGTAGAGGAAGTAAAAACGCTCGATGACCAAGGGCTTTTGACCAAACGCTATACTGAACGAGCCGTCAATTTTATTAAAAAGAATAAAAACAAGCCTTTTTTCCTCTACGTGCCTCATTCCATGCCGCACGTTCCGATCAACGCATCACCTTCCTTTAAAGGTAAAAGCAAGCAAGGGCTCTATGGCGATGTGATGATGGAAATGGATTGGTCAGTGGGTGAAATTTTAAAAACATTAAAAGAAAGCGGTTTGGATAAAAACACGCTCGTTATTTTCACCAGCGATAATGGACCTTGGCTGAATTTTGGCAATCATGCGGGTTCGTCGGGAGGATTGAGAGAAGGCAAAGGCGTATCGTTTGAAGGTGGCTTACGGGTGCCGTGCATTATGCGGTGGAAAGGCACAGTACCAGAAGGTTTGGTATGCAATCAATTGGCTTCCACAATAGATATTTTACCAACTATTGCCGCATTATGCGATGTAAAATTGCCTAAAAATCCCATTGATGGCTTCAATTTGCAGCCCATACTGAGGGGGGATATGGAAAGCCAACCCCGCAAGTATTTTTATTATTATTACCGTAAAAATGATTTACAAGCCGTGAGACGCGACCAATGGAAATTGATTTTACCTCATAAAGGACGCTCTTACGTAGGGCAACTGCCCGGGAATGATGGCTTTCCTGGGCCTTCGCCCGAAGATTTCCCCTATCCACAAGGCTTATATGACCTCCGCCGTGACCCTGCCGAGGCATACGATGTGCAGAAATTATATCCCGAAATCCTTGAAGAATTGCTCAAAGTAGCCGAAACCGCTCGCGAAGATTTGGGCGATGATATTACTAAAAGGGACGGTAAAAACAGAAGACCAAGCGGGAAAATAGAGTAGAAAATTGACCCCCCTCAGTAGTTAGGCTAAAATAGGAGAAAATAATCAAAACCCGATTAAATTTATAGATTAATCATCCAATTATAAAATATCCAAAATGAAAATCAAATTTTTACTACTGGCTTTATGCCTCACTTGTCAAGGCTTTGCTCAGTTGAACGCTGACCTGTATAAAAATCTTAAATGGCGCAATATCGGTCCTTTTCGAGGTGGCCGCAGCGTGACGGCAACGGGTGTCAAGCAAAACCCTATGGTCTATTATTTTGGTAGCACCGGCGGCGGCATTTGGAAAACTGAAGACGCCGGCATTTCATGGAAAAATATTTCGGATGGGCAATTGAAAACGGGCTCGGTGGGCTTTATTTCAGTCGCTGAATCTGACCCCAATGTCTTGTACGTGGGCATGGGCGAACACCCCGTTCGAGGCGTGATGACTTCTTATGGCGATGGCATTTATAAATCAACGGATGCCGGGAAAACGTGGAAAAACGTGGGTTTGGAGAAAACAAAGCACATTGCAGCCGTTAGGATTCACCCACAAAATCCTGATATTGTCTATGTGGCGGCACAAGGTACAGTACATGGTTCAAACGAAGATAGGGGGATTTACAGGACAATAGATGGTGGTAAAACGTGGCAAAAAGTATTTTATGTAGATGCCAATACAGGCTGTGCCGATTTGAGTATGGATATGACAAATCCCCGCATTTTATATGCGGCTATGTGGCAACACCGCCGCTATCCGTGGACGGTTGAAAGTGGGGGAGCAGGTTGTGCTTTGTATAAATCAGTCGATGGAGGCGATACTTGGGTAAAAATGACTGATGGATTGCCTAAAAATATGGGTAAAGCCGCGGTCTCTGTTTCAAGAGCAAACCCTAATCGGGTCTTTGCCAATATTGAATCGGAAGGTGATAAAGGCGGTGTGTATAGAAGCGATGATGCAGGTAAAACGTGGTTACAAACCTCAAAACAACGCCTCACAGTAGCTCGGGCGTGGTATTATATTGAAATATTCGCTGACCCTGTGAATCCCGATTTGGTGTATATTATGAATGCGCCTTTCTTGAAATCCATTGATGGTGGACGCAATTTTGCTCCCGTTCCAGTACCGCACGGCGATAATCACGACCTTTGGATTAATCCCAACAACCCGCAAAATATGATAAATGCCAACGATGGCGGGGCAAATATTTCGTTTAATGGTGGTAAAAGCTGGAGTACACAACAAAATCAACCAACAGCGCAATTTTATCGAGTTATTACAGATAATCGTTTCCCCTACTATGTTTATGGTGGGCAACAAGATAATTCATCATTGGCGACCGCTTCTCGTACCAGTGGGCCTGGTATCACTTGGCAGGATTGGTTTACGGGTCCCGGTTGTGAAAGTGCTTATATCGCTTTTGATAATCCCAACGACCCACAAGTGATTTATGGCGGCTGCTATCAAGGCAATATTGAGGCAATGGATTTGAAAACGAATGCCACAAAAGATGTGATGGCTTATCCAAACATCGGTTTGAGTATTACGCCAAAACTTCAGAAATACCGTTTCAATTGGAATGCACCCATTGTGGCAAGTCCTTTTAAAAACAATGTGATTTATCACGGAGGCAATGTAGTTTTTAAAAGCAGCAATGGTGGACAATCGTGGGACGTTATCAGCCCCGATTTGACCCGCAACGATAAAACTAAACAAGGCGACGGTGGAGGCCCTTACACCAATGAAGGTGCAGGTGGCGAGGTGTATAATACCTTAGCTTACATGATTCATTCGCCCCACAAAGAGGGCGTTTTATGGACTGGAAGCGATTGCGGCTTGGTACACGTCACGCAAGATGATGGTAAAAACTGGCAAAATGTCACGCCCAAAGATTTAGGTGAGTGCCTCATCAACAGCATTGAAGTCTCGCCGCATGACGCTGCAACGGCTTATGTGGTGGCGACTAAATACAAATTCAATGATTTCACCCCTTTTATTTTTGTAACGAAAGACTTTGGTAAAACGTGGCAAAAAATCACTCAAGGCATCGGTACTGAAGACTTTGCCCGCGTGGTGCGTGAAGACCCCAAGCGCAAAGGTTTGTTGTATTGTGGTGCTGAAACAGGTTTTTATATTTCTTATAATGGTGGTACAAATTGGCAAAAATTTCAAATTAATATGCCTGTTGTGCCCATTACCGATTTGGTGATTCACGACAATGATTTGGTGGCTTCCACGGCGGGTCGAGCGTTTTGGATTTTGGATGATTTAAGCAGTTTGCAGCAATCTGAAAACCTCGCCAATGAGACGAAAGCTAAGGTTTTCCAACCCAAAACCACCGTTCGTTTGGATGCGCCCACACCGCCCGAAGCGATTCCGAATATGGGTCAAAATCCTATGAATGGGGTTATTTTAGACTATTTTTTACCGAAAGATATGGATAGTGCGGCTGTGACTTTACAAATATTGGATGCTCAAAACAACCTGATTCGGGAATATAGCAATAAAAAAGATCCTAATTTTCAACGCTATGATGGCGGTCCCAGCGAAGAGGCTGTTTTACACGTAAAAAAAGGCTTAAATCGCTTTGCTTGGGATATGCGGCGTGAAGGAATTGAGGGTATCAATAAGGTTTTTGTTAACGGAGATTATCGCGGATCTTTGGTGGCACCCAGCACATATAAAGTGCAAATGATGATTGAAAAAGAGGTTTTAACGACCAATTGCACCCTCTTGGCTGACCCGCGTTTGAAAGTCACCCAAGCGGATTTTGATGCCCAACAGGCAATGTTGAGTAAAATTGATGCTTCGGTAAAAGAAATTCACGGCTCGGTCAATCGGATGCGAAAAGTGAAAGGTCAAATAGACAATATCACCACTTTATTGAAAGATAATAAAGATATGGCCGCATTGGTGGATAATGGCAAAGATGTTTTAAAGAAAATAACCGCGTGGGAAGAGCAATTAATCACGCCCAAACAGGAGACTTTTCAAGATGTCATCAATTTTTACAACCGCCTCAATGCTGAATTTTTGGATTTAAAAAACCGCATTGACGTGCAC
>JANPHO010000278.1:0-17311 GCA_031424515.1 Saprospiraceae bacterium | reverse complement strand
TGTTGTTATTGTCATTTATATTTTAGCAATTTGTAAAGGGCTTATTGTTGATAAAAAAGATAAATCTAAAAGCAAATGGAAAGTCTATAAGTCAGGCACTATTTCAAGAGCAACTTCTATTTTTAGGCAAGGTTTATTTAGGTTGAAATCCACCATTTATAACATCCGACAAATGAGAGCTTTTTTTGCCTCTTTAAAATTACCTAAATCTCACTTTTTGCAATCTGTACAGTAATATTGTTGAAAACATTTAAGCTTGAGATTTAATATTAGAAGTTAAAAATAAGGTTCTTATGACTTGGTTGAGTCATGGGAACTTTGTTTTTAGGGGTTTAAGTAATATTTTATGAAAAAGCATGTTAGAAAGATAATATTATATTAATGATTTGCGATTTTTAATAAAGTATAAAACTATGATATTAATGATTTTACAGTTTTTATAGTTTATATATATATCCTCAGTATTATACTAAACTTTATTTGGCATGGTATGTGAAAATTTGTAATTAAAAATATACTTATTTAAGGGTATTTTCGAATCTTCATTTTAATTATAATTCAAATTTTACAAATAAACTAAAAACCAACTTGCCATGCTCAAAATCTTAACTTCATTTCTATCATTTTCTCAATAGGCAATATAGAGTTTAATTTCTGTCCTTATAATTTCTTCTATTTTGTTAAGGAATAGTCTGCTTCTCTGTGTACGTACGTCAATTTTAATCACAAATAAACATAATTATTGTCATGAAAAATCAATTGAAAATCACCTTCCTTGTATTTATTACTCTCACCCTTTCAGTGTTTCAATCTTCAGCTCAAACCAGTGAAACAGTAGTAGGGTGGGATGGAGCAAGTTTCTCTTATCAAAGTACTGACAACGCCACTTATTGGCATTTTCCTTATGCTAACACAGGTGTTGCATATTTAGGGAATAATGGAGCATCTACGATGAGAACTTTTGGTGGCGTTTCAAATTCTACAGCTTCAGCGGGTTATGCCGATATGAACCAAATGATTTTTAATGTCAATCCAGGTACTGGTTGGGCAAGCGGAAGTGGGTCAAAAGGATGGGTATTCAGCTTCAATACTACTAAATATGGTACTTTAAAGTTTTCTGGTAAAATGGCTGGAAGTACATCGTTATCATCTTTTAGAGGACCCCGCGATTTTAAATTGCAATATAGTTTGGATAATACCTCTTGGACGGATGTATCAGGTGGAGCAATTGCTGCGGGAAGCGCAGGGGGGAGTACATACACTTTGGCTTCGTTGAGTAATATTACACTACCCGCTGCTTGTGAAAATAAGGCAGCAGTCTATTTAAGAATGATTATGACATCTAATGCATCGCCAGATGGAGCTACTGCTACAACTTCTGGTCAGAGTATGATAGATGATTTTATGGTTACAGGTATAAGTGTTCCAGAAGCACCAACTAATATTACATTGAGTAACTCGGGCGTTTTAGTTTCTTTAGGGGGGGCTACGTCTGTGGGATTGACCATTGGGGCTTTATCATCCACAGATTTTAATTTAGGTAACACTTTCACTTATACATTGGTCAGTGGGACGGGGAGTACCAATAATTCTTCTTTTAGTATTTCGGGTGGCAATTTGCAAACTGCCGCGGCTTTACCTGCTGGATCTTACAATGTTCGGATAAGAAGTACAGATAATGGTTCTTTATATTTTGAAAAGGAATTTACAATTACAGTAACCGAGCCAGATGCAATACTTTCGGGCACTCGGAAGCGCGTCAGTTCAATGGGCACTGATGGTAATACCTCTTTCAATGCTAATGCACCAGCCAATATAGCTTATAACAGTACAAATGATGAATATTTTACGGTTTGGCAAGGTGATGATAATACTTCGCCGTTGGTAGATAATGAATTGGAAATATTTGGGCAGCGCATAACTGCAAGTACAGGTGCAAATGTCGGTTCACGTATTCGTATTAGTTTCATGGGTACTAATGGTTTAACAACTTTTAAGGGGGTTAATCCCTCAGTTGCATACAATTCTACGGATAATGAATATCTGGTGGTGTGGCAAGGAGATCATAATTCAGGTACATTAGTCACAACTGAAGATGAAATATGGGGGCAACGCATCAATGCTTCTACGGGAGCATTAATAGGTTCGATGTTTAGAATTAGCACGATGTCAACTGATGGCGTGAATACATACGATGCTCAAACACCTGATGTAGTATGGAACTCAACTGATAATAGATATTTAGTGGTGTGGCGGGCTGATGATAATACTAACTCATCTATAGATAATGAATATGAAATTTACGCTCAACTTGTTACCAATACCGGTACATTGTCTGGTTCTCGCCTTCAAGTCAGTTCCATGGGGGGCTCAAACGGAAATATTACTTTTGGCGCAAATACCCCCTCAGTATCATGGAGTTTAACGAATAATAAATATTTTATCGTGTGGTCAGGAGATGATAATACCAATTCTTTAATCGATAATGAAAATGAAATATTTGGGCAAGCCATATCAAATACCAACACTTTATCGGGTTCACGCATCCAGATAAGTGCAATGGGTGGTTCAAATGGTAGCGCAACTTATAATGCCACTATTCCTGATATTGCTTGGAATAGTGCTAATAATCAATATTTAGTGGTCTGGCGTGCAGATGATAACACTGGTAGTTTGATTGACAATGAATATGAAATTTACGGACAATTGTTAACAGGAGCAGGTGCAACAACAGGCTCCCGAATACGCATCAGCGATATGGGTGATGATGGTAATACAGCTTTCTCTGCCTCTAACCCTAAAGTTATTTATCATACATTATTGAATGAATATTGGGTAACTTGGCACGGTGATGATAATATAGTCTGTGTTGACAACGAAAATGAAATATTTGGCCAAAGACTAACTAATACAGGTACAGAAACAGGTAATAATGATTTCAGAATCAGCTATATGGGCACAAATGGACTTACTACATTAGCTGCAAATCAGCCCGCTTTAGCATATAATAGTTCTAATCCAAAAGCTTTCGTAGTTTGGCGAGGGGATGATGATACATCGCCATTGGTGGATAATGAATATGAAATATTTGGACAAACCATCCTTATTATACCGACTATTTTATCAACTGGTAGTTTGTCTGCCTTAACCACTACTTATGGTACGGTATCAAGTGCAAGTAGTTTTACGATTTCTGGTAGTAATATGGTATCGGGTATTACTGTTACACCTCCTTCAGGATTTGAAGTGTCTTTGACGTCTGGTTCTGGATACTCAACAAGTGTTTTGGCAGGTTCAGCAGGAACTATTAATTCTACTTCGATATATGTAAGGTTGGCTGCGAGTACTCGTCCTGCATTTTATAATGGAAATATTGTTTTATCAAGTACAGGAGCTACTAACTTAAATGTCGCTACAGTTTCAAGTACAGTTAATACTAAAACTTTAACGGTTTCAGGTTTATCAATAAACAACAAAGTTTATGATGGAAATACATCTGCAATTGTAGTAGGCACACCAAGTTTGGTTGGAATAGTTGGTTCAGATAATGTTGCTTTATCAGGTACAATCACTGCTAACTTTACATCATCCACAGTTGGAACTAATATCCCCGTAGTTACTTCAGGATGTACTCTTACAAATGCTGATGCCATTTATTATATAGTTTCTGAACCTACAGGTTTAAGGGCTAATATAACCAATGCACCCTTACCGATTACTCTTTTGGGATTGAGCGGAGAGCGATTGACTCAAATGAGTGGTAAAAAAGATATTGATGTTGAATTAAAATGGTCGACTGCCAGCGAGGTGAATAATAAAGGATTTGAGGTACAAATATCAGAGGACAATAAGGCTTTTAAATCCATGAAAACTTTGTTAGGTAATGGAAACAGTTCGACTATTATTAATTATCAGACTGTAATTAAAAATCCTAAAAATGGTTATTATAGGTTAAAACAAATGGATTTTGATGGTAATTTTTCTTATTCACCTATTGTATTTGTGGAAGGTATTGAAGATTTATTGAAAATATTTCCCAACCCTAACAATGGTCATTTTAGGGTAGATTTAGATAAAAATACTGAGGGGGTATCAACACGCCTACTCAATGCTCAAGGTATGGAAGTTTGGAAAGATGTTTTAACCCAAAGTGTTGATATTGACTTAAATATTCCAACAGGCATGTATTTCTTACATATATTAATGAACGGAAAGCTAAGAATTGAGAAAATTCTTATTCTTTAAAAATGAGTCAAATAATGCTTAATATTCCAAAACTTCATTTTAAAAGACTTAAAAAGCGTTTAAAATATTTTAAAATGAAGTTTTGGAATTTTATCAATCCCTCCTCGGAGGCGGTGGATTGCGTCTATCTTTGGGCATTAATAGATGCTGAACGGCATCTATAAGTAATTTATCCAATTTAGCTTGTTGTTCAGGCGTACAAATTTTCTTAAAATCCTCAAAATGGTGGTAAGTTATGGATTCTATTTCTTGCTGAATTGCACCAATTTGTTGAATAGTGGAATCTACTACAATCGATTTGGAAGAATAGAGCATTCGACGCTTTTCTGCCATCAATTGCAAAAGACTATCGTGACTGCGGTGGTGTTGTTTTTTTAATATTTCATAAGTATCCAACTGTTTATTATCTAATTGGAGTTCTTTTGCTAAAATTTGGAGGGGTCTGGGTGGTCTATTATCGTTGAGTGGTCGTTTTAACCAAAAGAAAATCAGCGTTCCTGTGTTGATAAGCAAGGCTGCTACGACCAGATATTTGAGCCAATTATTTTTCATTTTAAAAAGGGCGTTTGATTATCAAAGTATGTTTCATAGAGTATTTGTTCGGTGCTATTATTCGTTTTATGCGGTTTTTCGGATTTTGAAAATAAGATAATACCGATATTAACACCGCCAATAATTAATAAAAGGGCTGAACCGATTGCCAATTGTTGGCGTGTTCTCGCCATTCTCATTCGCTCTTTTACGATACGCTCGCGCACTTGGTAATACATGCCTTCGGGGGCGTTGATGCGGTGTTGAACTAGTTTTTTATTGCCGAAGTTATCCATTTTATATTGTTTAGTGATTTAGAAACTTATAATCGTCAATACTTGCGGTCACTTCAAATATTTCTGTAAATTCTGTTTGGCTCTAAAAAGGAGCGATTCTACTGAAGGGATAGTCGTTTGCATCACCTCTGCTATTTCAACGTACGATAAATC
Organism: Saprospiraceae bacterium; assembly: GCA_031424515.1. Taxonomy (GTDB): domain Bacteria; phylum Bacteroidota; class Bacteroidia; order Chitinophagales; family Saprospiraceae; genus JAAFJT01. Next base: position 12,086 of record JANPHO010000278.1, on the reverse strand, counting down.
TTCCAATTGACGCAACACAAATGCCGTTTTTTGCTTTTCAGGCAATTGGTCAATGGCACGATATAGGCTTTCGGAAAGTTCTTTATTCTCTAAAAGAATGCCTGGATGGACGAAATCGGGTATTTCATCCGCTGGAGATAGATGAAAAATGGACAACAAATTACCAAATCGCTTTTTTGCCTTTTTAAATCGCTGAAGATTCAATGCTTTATTGATCGCAATTCGGTAAATCCAAGTATAGAGCTTTGATTGCACGTTAAAATTTTCAACAGATAGAAAAACTTCCACAAAAACCTCCTGCGTCAAATCCTCAGCTTCCTCATTGGACTGCACCATGTAGAGAATAGTATTAAAAATACGGTCTTTATAGGTATCAAACACCCATTTAAACGCTATCTCATCTCCTTTTTGAAGATGAATGATGATGTCTTTTTCGTCCTGCAATTGAGAGTTGGTTTGAATTTAGGTTGAGTTTACATTTGTTTATACACTCGATTTATGGTTTGGTTGCTTATTGGTATTAAGGCAATTGAAATACCTCACTATTAATGGCGCGGATGGGTATTTTAAAAAGAAAACTTGGTTCAAGTTTTAAACTTGAACCAAGTTATAATTGGTTGAAAATGAGATGTTTATGCTAATGTGCATCAATGTAGGTTATACAAGTCCGTTCATTTGAACAGGGAAGTTCCATTAACTTCTCTAATCAAAATAAACATTGCCTGAGGTTTTAAATTATATCGATAACACAATTTTTCCAAACTGTTTTCCTTCTTCCATTTTCTTCAAAGCGGCATTGCCATCGCGGAGTTCAAAAACAGAATCCACGATTGGGATAATTTTATGGTCAGCAATGAATTTCACCATGCCCTTAAAATCATCTGGTGAACCCATTGTGGAACCAAAGATGGATAATTGGTTCCAAAATATGCGCCGAGGGTCAAGATTGGTGATTTTACCCAAAGTTGTTGCCCCATAAAAGGCAATGCGACCGCCTAATCGACACAATCCGATAAACTCCGTGAATCCATCGCCCGCTGCCGAGTCAATAATGACATCAAAACCGCCAGTTTGTTCGGTCAGAGATTTTGCCCACCCCTCAGTACGGTAATTCACACCGCCTTTTGCGCCTAACTTTTTAGCTTGTTCTATTTTCTCTTCGGAACTGGACGTTACCCACACTTCGCAACCCAATGCCACAGCAAATTGCATCGCAAATAAGGCGACACCACCACCAATACCCGAGATAAGTACTTTTTCACCGGCTTTTGCTTGGCATCTTGTCATCAAAGCACGCCATGCTGTGACACCTGCCAGAGGTACTGCGGCGGCTTGCTCAAATGTTAAATGCTCTGGTTTTGGAAAAATGGCTTCAGTAGGGACTTTTACGTACTCTGCAAATGTTCCATCGTCGGGCAGACCCAATATTTTAAAGTTTTTACCTTGCGCTGCCGGGCTGTCGCCCCAATGGTGACCCGCATTGATGATGACTTCAGTGCCATCGGCTAATTCTCCCGCGCCATCGGAACCCAAAATAGTCGGGTATTTGATGCCGGCGTACATGCCTTTGTGAATCCACACATCTCTATGATTCAGAGCCGCCGCTTTGAGTTTTACGACCGTAAATCCCTCCTCCGCAATGGGCGTTGCGACTTCTTCAAACATAAGTGGAAGGTCTTTTCCCGCTAAAACAAGTGCTTTCATAACGTATTTTTAATGATGTTGAACTGAATTTTTTATATGTTTCTTACAAATTACTATTTCTCGCAACAGAATAATTTATAGAATTTTTGTGAAAAGGTATAAAATTATCTTTTATCTTTATCATAACTTTAAAACTACTTTTCAATTCTGGCTCTAAATAAAAAGGCTACTTACATCAAGTAGCCTTTTTATGTAAAAAATACTGAGGGGGGCTTCTTATTCCATCAAACTACTATCCACCATAGTCAGAAGTGGATACACGCGGCCAAATTCTTCGGGACTATTCATACGCCAGAAAAAAGGAAGATGCTTTACTACATCCACATCATTATCTTTTGTCGGAAATTTTAAGTTTTTACCACCGTATTGGCTCAAAAGATACTCGCAAAGGGGGGGAATATAGCCATTTGTGAAATCTACAAATAAATCTACCGCTTCATTTTGTGATAGAGTAAGAGCTTTTAATAAAGCTATAGTCTGTTTTGCGTGTTCATTGTACTGCATACCCACATCTTTTATAAAAAACATGGCGACACCACCTTCAGTTTTTAGATGTTTAGAAATTGAACTCAATTTATCATCTATTTTTCCCGTTTTCTCTTTAAATTTTTTATTTCTTTCCTCGAAAGTATCCGTTCGCTCTCCTTTTAATTTTGAACTGTAGAAATCCATATAGCCATTATTGGCTTTTTCTGCCTCTTGGTTGCTGTCAAATAAGGCTAAGGGACTACCGAAATACTCAACGAAGGATTCATACATCAGTTGAGTGGTCTCTTTTGTTGAAATAAGGGCTTCTTCGGGCAGTATCCAAGGTGTTTTCAGAAAATCTAATTTGTATTTCATTAAGCTATCTGTGGTCATTGTCTCCGTATATACCATCCCTGATAACACATAAACCCCATTCCAGCGGATGAGATGCATATTATAGGCGGTCGTATTAGAAACTTTAAGTTCTTTATTATTTTGAAATGAATCTGCTAATGCTTTGTAAGCGAGGTTGGTCAAAATATGTTCAAAAATCAAATATTTGCCTTCCTTTTCTTTAAGATAAAATTTGCCATCAATCCAATAATTGGTCTCTATAATATCTTGTTTTTGGGTCTCAGAACAAGTGGCTATTCGGGCAAACCATTCGGGTCCGTTCAATGCCGAGTAAGAACTGCGCTTTTGAAACAAATACTCCTCAACAGCACTGTACAATATAACGCCAATATGATTTATTGGGGTACGTTTTTTAAAAGCTTCAAATTTTATTGCCTCTTGATAAGCTTGCAGTTTCTCTCCTAATTCAATACCCAAAAGGTATGATTCAGTGGAGAACCATTTCATCTTACTTTTTAAAAGAAAAAAGTCAGAGTCTTCTTTTATTGTAAAAAAGTTTTTGTAAAAATCGATGCCCGGAGCCTGTTCCATAACACTTTCAAAATGGTCTAATATTTTAACTGAAAGCAACATGATATTCTCATGGTCAGGATTGATGATGTATTGCTCTTCGGTGTAATTGACCAAATAATGCCATATCAAGAAGGCAGAATCTTCTACATTGATATACGTTTCATCATATTCTGATAAATCATAAAAGGGCAAAAAATAACCATAAAGCTCTTTATTATAGTCAATATAGCTGCGCCAAATGCCAATTTCGTTGATATAATCCTCAAAATAGGAAACCAGTTGACACGTTAATTTCTTCATTTGGTCTCTTGAGGCACCGTATTTCTGAAACCATGCACCCTGTTCATTTAAAATTTGATATACTTTTTGACATTGCACAACGTAGAAATCATCATATTTGATGACAGGCGAATCATACGGTTTCATTGCCAACCAATCTTTCATCGTAATCAGATTAGATGACATCATCTTTTGTAAAAGTGATTTCTTTTTCATGTTAAAATTAGAGGAGAAGATACCCCCTCAGTATAAGACGTTAAAAACGATACATTTCGAAAACACAAACTTAAAGATTAAACCTCATTTCTCCCAAATGAAACATCAAAATATGCAACGTAATACAATTAAATGATGCATGGAAAAGGTTTATCGGTAAACCGAAACTGTTTAAAAGCGTTCAGATATAGTTTATGGGCGTTTAGGAATAGTTCTGAGGCGTTTAGATATAAATTATTGACAGACCGAAAGCATGTAAAGGCGTATGGAAGAGGTAAATTATCGTTTTGTAACATTTTATTAATGCACGAAATGGGTCAAAATGCTCTTTTAAACAATATCCCGTAGGAATAAAATATCGGTAGCCGCCCTTAAAATAAAAACCTGCCGCCTCGTAGGAACGGAATATCACATTAAACCCTCAATTACATATTTTTATATCGTCTTTTCCTATTTGCTACCGATATCTAATCCCTAACGGGATTATTTAAAGCTTTTAACTGTTTTAATTTATAGCGAATAGGATTGCCCCCCTCAGTATTTTCATTAAAAAACAAAGAAAAATAACCATTTTATCCCCATTTTTCACTCATCCAAACCCGTTGTTCTTCTTTATTAAAAAAAGTCCAAGCGACAAGGCGGCTGATTTTATTGCCTTGCCCCATCGGAAGGGTTTTTATTTCCACCGCTTTTACGTTTTTAAGCCCTGAATAAATACTTTTCAACGTGGACTCTTTGGATACTAAGGTAGAAAACCAAAAGACGGATTGAGGGAAAAGGACGCTTTGAAGTATCATATCTTTTATAAAACGTTCTTCTCCGCCTGTGCACCAGAGTTCATTGTTTTGCCCGCCGAAGTTGAGGGTGGCTTGGGTGATACGTTTATCTTTGAGGTTACTCAGCTTGCGCAAAGTGCCTGATTGGGCTTCTTCCAAAGAAGAATGAAAGGGAGGATTACAGATGGTAACATCAATCCGCTCGTCTTTTTTAATAATGCCCTTAAAGATGTCTTTAGCGTGCGGTTGCAAGCGAAGTTCAATCGAACCGTTCAAAATACTGTTCGATTGAATAATCTTTTGCGCCGAATCGAGGGCAACGGGGTCAATATCAGCGCCAATAAATGACCAACCGTATTCGTGATGCCCAATAATGGGATAAACGCAATTCGCTCCAACACCAATATCCAGACATTTTATGGCTTTACCCGTCGGGATGATGCCTTTATTGCTTTGGGCTAAAACATCAGCTATGTGGTGGATATAATCCGCCCGCCCGGGAATCGGTGGACATAAATAATTGCTCGGAATATCCCAATTTTCGATGCCGTAATAATGCTTTAAAAGGGCTTTATTGAGCATTTTGACGGCTTCGGGATTAAAAAAATCAATTGATTCGTCGCCGAAATCGTTTAATTTTACGAAAGGGCGAAGTGCAGGGCTGGATTGTATCAATATTTTGAAATCATACCGCTCTCTATGCTTGTTGCGGGCATGTAAAGCGGTCTTTTCCTTTGGATGTTCTTTCTTTTTTATGGGTTTCATAGAGTTAGTATCTAACAAGATCTTACTTAAACACAATGGTATTCATCTCCTTCGCCAAATTATTGCGCATTTCGAGCAACCTTTGTTGGATTTTAAGGTGTTTCATCATGGTGGACATGTCACCCGTGTCGCTGGATTTGCGAACTATCTCTTGGTTTTGCTCACAAAGTTTGATTATTTTACGCAACTTGAACCTTTTAATTGCTTGCATGCTATCCATATTGAAATTTAACTCAGGTGATTTCTGAGTTTCAAGCGGACGATTCAGTTTGTTCTGCCAATTATCGGAATAATCGTAAGGATTGGAAAGTAAAGAAGCGGATAATTCCCTAATTTCCTTCACGGAATGGCTCAAAAAGAACTGGGTACTGAGGGGGGTGTTCTTTTGAATCATAGAAACCGTTTCTTGCACTATTTTATGGTACAACCGATTATCAAAATGTTCAATCACCTCCTCAATATTGGAAATAATGTAAGCTGCCACGGAGACATTGTGCTCTTTATCATAGATTTCACCACCCGAAGCAATCAAAATACGGATAATATCCCTTTCTTGAGCTTCATCAGTGCCTGTGGGTTGACTTCTTTTTTCGGAATAAGCCTCTTCGATAACCACTTGATTATCATTGGGTTGCGACATATCCTCACTCAAGCCCGCCCATTGGTCAGAAGAATAAGCGGAAGGAGCTGATGAAGGCGCTGCACCACCTTTCTTTTTATCTTCCATGGATTTGCGCACGAGTTTCCCCGTTTCACCAATCAAAATACTCTCTTCTACGCGCATCAGAGCGGCACACTCACGCAAGTACAATTGCCTTTTTACGGGGTCAGGTATTTTAGCAATACTCGCCACTATATCTTTAATGAGTTTGGCTTTTTTAATGGGGTCGCCGGCTGCCTCTTCCACGAGAAGTTGCGTTTTAAATAGGATAAAATCCTTCGCTTCTTTTTTTATATACTCTTGAAATGCCGTAGCACCTACTCTTTGTACATAGGAGTCAGGGTCTTCTTTATCGGGTAGAAGGACGATTTTGACGTTCATATCCTCTTCCAAGACCATATCCAAACCCCTCAATGCCGCTTTAACGCCCGCGGTATCCCCATCGTAAATGATTTTGATGTTTGGGGTAAAACGTTTCACCAAGCGAATCTGTTCAGTGGTCAAAGAGGTGCCACTGGAAGCCACCACGTTTTCAATCCCTGCCTGATGAAGGGAAATAACATCCGTGTAGCCCTCCACTAATATCGTTTCGTCTTCCTTTTGGATATATTTTTTTGCGTGAAATAAGCCATATAATACCTTATTTTTAACATAAATATCTGTCTCAGGCGAATTGATGTATTTAGGTGCGTTGGCATCTTTTTGCATGATACGCCCTGCAAAAGCTATGGGCTTACCTACCATGCCGTGTATCGTAAACATGACTCGATTACGGAAGAAATCCTGTTCGTATTGTTTACTGGTCAAACCCAACTTTCGCAATAAATCAATGGAATACCCCTCAGTAACCAACGTTTTTGTCAACGAATCACGGTTTTCGGGCGAGAAACCCAAGCCCCATTTGCGGATAGTATCTTCCCTAAAACCCCTTTCTTTAAAATATTGCAAGCCAATGCTTTTCCCTTTATCCGTTTCAAATAACTGGTCTTGATAAAATTTTAAAGCCCGTTCATTGACTAAAAACAGCGAATCATTGAGTAGTTTTTCTTCCAAATATTCCTTTGAAACCTCGGTTTCTTCAATGGCTATGTTGTACTTTTTAGCGATATAGCGCAAGGCTTCAGGATAACCAATACTTTCATGTTCCATCACGAACGTAATCGGGTCACCACCTTTACCACAACCAAAACATTTGAAAATATTGCGAGCGGGATTCACACTGAACGAAGGAGTTTTTTCATTGTGAAAAGGACACAATCCCGTAAGATTTGAACCACGCCTTTTGAGCGTGACAAAATCGCCTACCACATCTTCCACGCGCGCTGCGTCCATTATTTCCTGTATCGTTCTCTGTGTAATCATAAAACAAAGATAAGAACTCGCTTACATGATTTTCTTTAAATACCTTAAAAACTAATAAAAAAACCTGAGCCACATCAAGTGACCCAGGTTTTTTATTGAGTTAAAAAGTTGAAAGACCTTAAATTCTAAAGGGAAATTCTCTAAAATCCATCCTCCAACATCTATTCTCAAATTACTTCGTAACTGTGAAAAAGAAAGATTCATCACCTGCCATTACCTCAGCAACATATATACCTTGTGGTAATTTAGATAAATCGTAACGCTTGTGCAAGTTAAGAACTACATAATTTTTCTCATCGAACACTTTACGACCTTCGTTGTCATAAAGAGTTACAGTGATATTGCTGTAATTACCTAAAAGCACATTAACATTAAGTTTGTCACCTTCTTGAGATAAGAGCGGTAAAAACTTTTCTTTTTTCTCAGTAGCCAAAACAATGACTTTGTTGTCCACAATTTTGAACGGCTGTACAGTTCTTAAAGTTTGTTTGGCAATAATCATATTGTAATTACCATCTTCTAATTTTGAAACGTTGTACTTTTTTGCAAAATTTTGTGAACCTTTCACTTTCTCAGAAACAAGCTCGTTGCCATTAGCATCTTCTATACGGATTGAGATTTCGTCATTTTTAACATCGCCTAAGTTGACGCTGATAACTTTGGAATCTGAAGTGACTTTTACAGTGGTTTCACCTAAATAAGTGAAGTTCTCATTGTCATTCTCACTAATTTCAGCAGCAATATTTACTACTGATTTGAATTCCATCTTTTGAAAATTGCTAGCGTTTAAGCTGCTTGTGAATAATGTGGCAACACTTGCCAAAATAAAAAACAATCGGGTTTTCATGATTCTAAAATTTAATATTGTTAAACAATCAGGTGTGTTATATTAATTTTTAAACTAACGTAGTTTGAAAAATTATATTTTATTTAGTGGTCATTATTTTCACGTTTATTTCTATAATGACAACACAAAGATAACAAATCAAAACAAAATTTGGTTCACGTTATCTAATAAAAAAAATGAAAACGGGTTTGTATGCGCTTTTTAGCCCAATTTTTACCCTTTTTATAAGCTGAAATATGCGTTATATTTGAAATTATATTCGGCACTGCTCTAAGAGTGTAATGAAGATGTTTCGTGAATGTGCACATACTCCAACCTTCCCATTTTTGAAAAAAAAAGTGAAAAAAAAGAAATAAAAAAACCTGATCCATAAAGAATGAATCAGGTTCATATTAACTTCATCTAAAATCAAATTTCCTAAACTATCTTTTAACAGTGTAATAAAAAGTCTCATCGCCTGCCTTAACTTCCGCTACATACACACCCGCAGCCAGTTGAGAAAGGTCATAGCGCTTGTGCAAATCCACAACAACGTAGTTCTTTTCATTAAACACTTTGCGACCTTCATTATCGTACAAAGTCACCGTGATATTGCTGTAATTGCCTAAAAGCACATTGACATCCAATTTATCACCTTTCATATTCAAAACAGGAATGAACTTTTCCTTTTTCTCAATGTCAGAAATAGTCACTTTATTATTACTGATTACGAAAGGCTGAGTGGTTCTCACTGTTTTTTTCGCAATAATCATATTATAACTACCATCTTCTAATTTTGATACATTGTATTTTTTCGCAAATTTTTGAGCACCTTTTACTTTTTCAGTAAGGAGTTCTGTTCCTTTTGAATCTTCAATGCGGATAGTGATTTCGTCATTTTTAACGTCGCCTAAGTTGACGTTGATAACTTTCGTTTCAGCAGTAATTTTAACGGTGGTTTCTCCTAAGTAAGTCACGTTATCTTTTTCGCCTTCGTTAAAATCAGCAACAAAATGTGTAACTGGTTTGAATTCGGTTTTTTGGAAGCTACTCGCGTTTGCGTTAGTAGAGAATAAAGTGGCAGCACTTGCCAAGACAATAAACAATTGGGTTTTCATAATTTTAAAATTTAATATTGGTTAAACAATCAGGTGTATTCTAATTTTTATTAAAACGATAATTTTGAAATAATATTTTATATAGTGTTATTTTATTTTACTTTAATTTTTATTTAAGTATTTAAAGTAAAACAAATCGGAATAAAATTTGGTTCACGGTGCAAAGAAATTTTTTTTAAATGAATTAAAAGTTATCTAAAAGTTAAGTTTGTGTAATGCTTTCAGTTTCTTAAAAAAATATAGTCGGGTGATAAAGTTGTCTATTTGTTCGGATTCTTTATTTCGTAATTATGACCCAAAGTTGGGGGTAAAAGTTACATAAGTAAAATTGAGTTCGACCAAGCTTAGTATAATTAGGATGAATCGTCAATTATTGCGACTAAAGTGTATTTTTCAAAAGTCAATGTTCTAACTTTATATAAATCATTGATAAACAATTATTTATGAAAAGTTAATCCGCCTTTTATTTCGATATTCTATCAATGAACTGATACCTAATAGACTTCTAAACTTGATTTTAAGTTGCATGCCCCCCCTTTTACTTCGACCAATACCAGATTTTAAGCAACCAAATAGCTGTTTTATTCGACGAAAAGTTTCGTAGTTGTTTTTATAAAAAAAGAAAACTCTTTTAATGTCAGTCATCAAAAGAGTTTTCTTTTTTTTATATTTAAAACCATACATAAAAGCTATATTAGGTATTTAGAACCACGAACCTGCCTTTGTCGGCAGACAGGTTCATGGCTTAATAACTTTTATGTATGGTTTCAAATTTTTATAAATCACCCCCTCAGTATTAAGAGCCTTTTTTATCTTAAAATTGAAAATATATAAAAGCACTTGCTGAGAATGTACCAAAAAATGCAGCCAGTAACATCAAAGTCGCAAAGCTAACAATTCTGAAAACGGGGCTATCTATCGCCAAGTCTTGCAAATTTTTAATATTATTATGTATGATTTCAGCTGTTAAAAGAATCAATATCAAAATAAAGCCTTTTATCACCACAAATTTATCCGTTAGTGTCCCCCATGAAAAGCCTTCCAAACTCGCAATTTTTGTAATCACTTGCCATGCCGTCCCAAAATCGGGCGCGCGAAAGAAAATCCATGCAAAGCAGGTAAAAAAGTAAACGATACTGATATCAATCCCATTTTGCAACCATTTAGGCATCCGAATGGCATTTTCAATTTTACCAAAAGCAGGTCCCATCATGCGTTGAAGTATCAAATATAAGCCATGCAAAAATCCCCAAAAGATAAATGTCCAATTCGCTCCGTGCCACAAGCCTCCAATGACCATTGTGAGCATATTATTGCGGTACGTTTTCCATTTTCCACCCCGATTGCCCCCCAAAGAAATATACAAATAATCTCTTAACCAAGAGGACAGTGAAATATGCCAGCGCGTCCAAAATTCAGAAAAGTTCTTTGAAAAATACGGCGTACGGAAGTTCCACGGGAAGTCAAACCCCAGCATTTGAGCCAATCCACAAGCAATATTGGAGTAGCCCGAGAAATCGCAATATATTTGAATGGAATATAAAATAACGCCAATCAAGCAACTCATGGAACTGAAATTGCCCGGGAAAGCGAATATTTGGTCAACAAAAGGCGCTAATGAGTCTGCAATAGCTACTTTTTTAAAAAATCCCCACAGTATTTGAGCCAATCCTTCAATGAAACGAGGCCAGGTAAATTTTCTATCACTCCCTTGAAACTGAGGTAAAAACTGCTTCGCCCGTACAATTGGACCCGCTACCAGTTGCGGAAAAAAAGAAACAAATGTGGCATATAAGAAAAAATCCCTTTCAGCTTTAATTTCTTTACGATATACATCAATCGTATAACTCATGGACTGAAAAGTATAAAACGATATGCCAATCGGTAAAATAATATGAAGTGATTGCCAATCATTTTTGAGTCCCAAAGCCGTCAAACCTTGAATGAGGGAATTGGTAAAAAAGCCAAAATATTTAAAAAAGCCTAAAAATCCCAAATTGGCGAATACCGAAAGGATAACGAGATGCTTTTTCTGCTTATCAATGCTCGATTTATCCACAAATAATATGGTAGATAGCCATAAAACCGCTGAAAAAATGGGAATTAAATAAAATAACCTATCATCTGCCCACGACGTATGCGTAAATAGTTTAAATAAAACAATGCTTACTGAACTGACACCCGTAACAAATGCCAAAAACTTTTTCAAATAGCTCGTTTCGCCGTCTTCTATACCAACTCCCAATAGAAAATCAAGTGTGGTTGTAAATGCAACCAAACCTAAAAAATGCCAATCCCACCAACCATAAAATAAATAACTCGCTAACAGGCACAGCCACATACGCGAGCGACCCCTCAGTATCCAATAGGTCGGAAAGAAAATTAGAATAAAAATTAAAAAGACAATACTATTAAAAACCATAATTCTTCTTTTAAATACTAACTATGCAGTCGCTTACGCTCCGTTTAGCCACTGATTTTACTGATATTGACTGATTTTACACTGATTTCTATTTTTTGCAGTAGCTTAATCAAATAGTCGCTTGCGCTCCGTTTAGCCACTTATTATACTGATATTGATTGATTTTACACTGATTTCTATTTTTTATCATTTGTAAAAATGCGTCGTAAAAATTGAGGTTGAAAGCCGAAATTAAGGATATATCCTACTTCGATTTTAGTTGCTTTCAGATAGTTCATTATTTGTGCTTCAAATTCAGGGGTAATATTTGTAGATACTTTCAATTCAAGTAAAAGACAGTCGTCCACTATTATATCAGCATAATAATCGCCAACTATTTGATTTTCATAAAAGACTTTAATTGGTTTTTGTTGAACTGCATTAAAGCCTGCCTTTGTCAACTCTATCGCTAAGGCATTTTCATATACTTTTTCCGAAAAACCAAATCCTAAAGTATTATAGACTTTATAAAAACACCCAATAACCTTTTGGGATGATTCTTTAAGTAGGGGAGTACTCATTT
>JANPHO010000277.1:0-1632 GCA_031424515.1 Saprospiraceae bacterium | reverse complement strand
AAAAGCAAATACCCCTCAGTATTTCTACAGATTTGAATAGGTTTAAAATTGCAAAATTCGATTTTTGGTAAAATTACCATTTGGTAATTTTACCATTACCCCAAATAATGTATATTTGTAAAATTTAAAACCGCGATAATGATTAATGGAGTGACAATTTGAGAGGCGGAGTAGGGAAGTCAACGATAAGCCGAACGCTTACCATTGACTTCGTTCAACAAGGTATCAAATCGTTTTTTAAAATTTAGAAAATAGATTTGGAAAATTGCATAGTGGTTCGTTTTTAAAAAAAGGGGTAATTGATTTTAAAAGCAGATACCCCTCAGTATTTCTACAGATTTGAATAGGTTTAAAATTGCAAAATTCGATTTTTTGGTAAAATTACCAAATGGTATTTTTACCATTACCCCAAATGCGTGTATATTTGTAAAATTTAAAATAGAGATAATGATTATTGCAGTCACGAATTTGAAAGGCGGAGTAGGGAAGTCAACGATAAGCCGAACGCTTGCCGTTTTTTTCGCCCAACAAGGTATCAAAGTGTGTATATTGGATACGGATTTGGAGCAAAAGACCTCGTGCGATTGGTTTGAGCGGCGACCAGAGACAGCCACCCGTGTTCCTGTCTTTCCGATGTCAACGGTTCAGAACTTGCAGCGTGATGTCAAAACGCACCTTCAAGACGGTTACAAGATGGTGATTATTGATGGCGTTCCGCAACTATCGGACAGCGCGACCAAGACAATTGCCCTTGCTGATTTGCTGATAGTGCCCGTTGTACCTTCGTTTGATGATGTTTTGTCGTTTAAGCGGTTTATTGAACGCTTTGAGCAGGTGAAAGTGTTGCGCGATGAAATTCCCGCTTATACGGTCATGAACATGTACGCAGGGCGGAATAACGAGGACATTGAAACCCGTGAAGTCATGAAAGCTTTTCAGAAATACGGTATTCACCCCATGCAAACACATCTTGAAAACCGCATTGCTCACCGCCGACAAACAAAATTCGGTTTGACGGTTTTAGATGTTGGGGCAGACGATGCAATTGAAAAGCAAATAGGAAAAGCCCGAGCGGAGGCAACAGCCTTTTGCGAAGAAGTTCAAAATTTATTAATGGATATTTTAAAATCTAAGAAAAATGGCTAAATCAACAATGCTCGACCTTTTGAATGATGCAGATGCAAATAAATTGGATAAATTAGATAAAGCAGCAGCGATTGTCAAAAAGGTACATACTCCTGTGGAAGAAGAAATAAAACGCGTTTCGATTGACTGCCCACAGTCCATTTATATCTCGGCTAATACCTTGCGGGTATTGCGCAAGCAGACTTTGAAGGATTATATTTTGTCGCTCATGTTGGCTGATATTGAGAAAGCAAAGGCGGATAAAATATTGTAAACTGTTGGCGGCTGATAGCTACCGTATGGAATATTGCCGTTTTGAGACGTTTTAATGCAAAACTCATAAATGGGAAGCTACTAAGCTTTTAATGGCATAGAAACCGTTTTTAAAGGCTTAAATCAAATCTGTAACGGCTATCTGATGTCTTTGAAATAGTTTCAATGCAAATACATTGGGGTAATGGTAAAATTACCAAATGCACATTACAGTATTTGTGTATTACCCCATTT
>JANPHO010000276.1:0-3685 GCA_031424515.1 Saprospiraceae bacterium | reverse complement strand
ATTAAAAGAATTGTCTTTTGCTCTCAAACCATGATATGAAAGACGCAAATATTCATCCGCCAATTTATTAATATCGGTCAATTCTCTCACACCTGTACTCGCACGAGAATGTTCGAGCATTCCTTTTACTATACTGCTTGCCCGTTTGCCATGATGATTGATTTTCTCTTGATTTTGACTTAAATCAGCGAATAATTCATCAATATAGGCTTCGTCTTTTTCAGGTTTTTTAAACTCATCTTTTAAATCTTTAACTAAATCAACTGATAACTCCGAGAAGTTATTGACAAAATTCAAAGGGTTTTGTATTTCGTGGGCGATGCCAGCGGTAAGTTCGCCGAGCGAGGCGAGTTTTTCGGATTGGATGAGTTGGGCTTGGGTGGATTTGAGTTGGGATAAAGTACTTTCAACTTTTTCTTTTTGTTCTTGCAAAAGGATATTCGCTTTATGTTTTTGTCGATTGTTGCGGTAAAGGATAAATCCTATTAAAAGCGATATACCTAAAATGGCTAATGAGATATACAGTTTTAGTTGATTCTTGAACGCTATTTTATTATTTTCTATCTCTTTTTGCCGCTCTTCATCTTGGGCAAATAATGCCTGAATCGTTTTTACATTTCCACTTCCTGTCAAACTATCTCTTAATTCGACCGCTTTTTTATAATAGTCAAATGCTTTTTTAGTGTCATAATTCTCATGTATTTTTGATAGCAAATCAGATGATAAACTCGATATACTTTTGTCACCTATGCTTTCAGCTAATTCTAATGATTTTTTAGCATAATAGATGCTTGAATCCCTTTGGTTTTGTTCTTTATACAAGTTGGCAATGCTTCTATATATGGTTGAAATAAATCGGGGTGTTTTATTTTTTTCAGCAACCTGCAGGCCTTTTTGATAATTAAAAAATGCTTGCTCATAATTGTTCTGTCTGGTATAAACATTTCCTATACCTAAATAAACCAAAGGGTGAACGAAAGAGTGGATCTTCTGCATTTCATTTTCAGCAGTTTGCAGATAATACATTGCTGAATCCAATTGGTTTAATTCGATAAATGTATTCCCGATATTCATTTTCATGTTGGAAGCATACCCATCTTGATTTGACTCACCAATGATCATTGCTTGTCGATAGAAATTGATGGCTTTTTGGTATTCATTTAGTCTTCGATAAACATTGCCAATATAACTTAAAGGAAACATTTTTTCTCCTTCGAGATTATTTTCTTCTGCCATGCGCATCGCTTTAAGTTCTATCTCTAAAAATCTGGACAAATTGCCCAAATCCAATTGGATACGACCTAACAGAGCCATGTTACGTATTTCACCTTTTATAAAATGAATTTGCTTAGCCAAAGCCAATCCCTTATTTCCATAAGAATAAGCCGTATCAATATTGGACTCACGGCTTGCTTCGCATAAACGTGCCATGATCAAAACACGACTTGTATCATCTGTGGCAATGGACAATTGATGCTTTAAATCATCAATTGCTTTATTTTGAGCAAAACCAATGTTTAGAATAAACACAAGTAAAATAGTTATCCTGATTTTCATTTTAATTGGTTTTAAAAGGTAAAGTAATAATAAACTCCGAGCCGACCCCCTCATTAGAAAGCACTTCAATCGTTCCACCATGCCCTTTGGTGATAATATCATAAGCCAATGAAAGTCCTAAACCTGTGCCTTGCCCCGTTGGTTTTGTTGTAAAAAAGGGTTGAAAGACTTTGGCTCTTACAGCTTCGGGCATTCCAATACCATTGTCTTTGACTTTTATAGTTATTTGATTGTCAATCTTTTGCGTAAAAACTGAAACAATCGGTTTATACGATACCCCCTCAGTATTTTTACGATTTTTTTCATTTACGGCATAAAACGCATTATTAATTAAATTCAATAAAACCCGCCCAATATCTTGTGGAATGACTTCGATTTTAGGCAAATTTTCATCTACTATCAATTCATAATCAGCATTAAAAGAATTGTCTTTGGCTCTTAAACCATGATAGGAAAGTCTTAAATATTCATCTGCCAATTTATTTATATCAGTCAATTCCTTTACACCCGTGCTTGCACGAGAGTGTTCGAGCATCCCTTTCACAATGCTGCTGGCGCGTTTACCATGATGATTGATTTTCTCTTGGTTTTGACTCAAATCATCGAATAATTCGCCGATATATTCCTTGTCCTGTTCGGGTTTATCTATTTCCTCTTTTAAATCTTTCACCAAATCCACACTCAACTCCGAGAAGTTATTTACAAAATTCAACGGGTTTTGTATCTCATGGGCAATGCCCGCCGTCAATTCACCGAGGGAGGCGAGTTTTTCGGATTGGATGAGTTGGGATTGGGTGGCTTTGAGGGTTGAGAGTGAATTTTCTAACTGTTTACTTTTCTGATTGATTTCTTCTTTTTGCTGATACAGTAAAGTATTGGCTTTTTTTTGTTTTTTATTGTTGCGGTAAAGTATAAACGCAATAAGGAAAAACACACCTAATCCTGCTAGTAAGGCATACTGTTTAAGTTGGTTTTGATACTTGATTCGACTGGCTTCTATTTCTTTTTGTCGTTCTTCTTCCTGGTCAGCTATAGCTTGGATAGCTTCCAGGCTGCTTTTGCCATATAAACGGTCTTTGGTTTCAATGGCTATTTTATAATATCGAAAGGCCTCATTGGTATTGATATTTTCATACAGTTTTGACAATTGCATTGCAGCTGCAACAATCTCACTATTTTTAGAAGAAATCTTTTGTGCTTCCAATAGTGCATTTTTTGCGTAATAAATACTGGAATCGGGTTGTTTTGCCTTTTGATAGTATTCTGAAAGTGCAAGCAAAACAGCTGATAAAGCAATTTGGTTTTTTATTATGTTTGTTGCTTGCAGGCTTTTTCGATAATAATCCAAAGCAAGAGGCATATTTCCAGATTTGAATTGAACATTTCCAAAATGTCTGTATAGTTGGGGAATAATTTCAATTTTATTTTTTTCAAATACCTGCAATGATTTTTGAAAAAAGTGCCATGCAGAATCTAATTGATTGGTTTCTTCAAATGAGGTTCCTATATTCATTAAAACATAACAATACAATATATCTATCGTTTGATTTTCATTTTCTTTAACCAATTTTGCCTTTTTAAAAAAGCTCAATGCTTTAGAAAAATCTTTAAGTTCAAGATATGCAAGACCAATTGCAGATAATGTTAAAGAAATTTCTTCTCCAAATGGAAAATATGTTCATATTTCCCAATTGCCAGGTAAAATTATACTTTCAGCCAATCCTGCAGTTTCAGCAACAAATATTCTGAGATATCATTTTCATAATCGTTAATAACGATCTCTCTGCCTTGGTTAAAACAAATGGTAGTTAAGCGGTCATCCTCATTAAGCTCGTATTTAATGTTCTCAAAATTACTCAGCTTGGCTTTTACATAAATTGGCTTTTCCTCAAAATTAAACGAAGCTTTGTGGATGTTGACTTTCAAGTCATTCAGCGTTCCCTGATGGTCAGAAATTGTAGCGAGGACATTGATATCCTTTATTGGATTTGGATAATAAATGCTTTTCACATAACCTGTAATCAACGAAACCTGACCGTTGGTTACCGGAATTTTATTGTTCTTTTTATCGTAAATCCCGTTCGCTTTGATGTCCATATTCAAAACGCCACGCAACTCCATATTCTGC
>JANPHO010000275.1:0-11643 GCA_031424515.1 Saprospiraceae bacterium | reverse complement strand
GGCGTAAACTCAGCTTGGACATTATAGGGATAAAATGATTGAATAAATGATTTTTCATTAAAAAACCAACAAGGATAACTACCTTCGTAAACTGATTTAAAAACAGTTTGCACAGTTATCAAATCTCTCCCAATATTAATAAAAGGCACTCTATCTAATACAATATAAAGGGCATTTATTTTCTTAAAATTTTCTATCCATTCGTAAGGACGTTCTAAATGCGAAATGACCCCTGATGCCAAAACAATATTGGGCTTTTTTTCCTTTAAACAATCATAAATTGTGTTATAAAATTGTAAAGTTTCATCTTCCGCATACTCGCGTCCACACGCCACAAAATTAGCTTGCTCTACGATACTCCAACTCAATTCTTTAAATCCAATAGTATCTAAAAAAGGCTTATTTTGATAATAAACGCTGCCCAATGAACCCCCAAAATCAAGAATATGCACCTTAAAATCCGTTTCTAAAGCCGTTTTTAAAATAATAGTCAATAAAGCCCATGAATAATCGGGATCATGAAACAACATACTATCCCGCTCATAGCGCGCTTCGCCTGCTTTTACTTTCAATAATGCCTCTTTGCATTTTTCTAAAATGGGCGCCGCATCATAACCCTTACAATGTTTTTGAGCTGCCGCCCAAGTCGAGTAGTCTCCTTTCCACATCGAGGATGAATAGCCGATTCGCTTTTTTATACTATCTTTTAAAACATACCACCGCCAATGCATCTATTTATTTAAAATTTTAGATTCTAAAATTCACCACACAACCAGTTGGTTATCAATGAATTAAGAATGAGGCATAATCCAATCACTGTCTATAAAAATACCATCATCGTTGGTATCTGCCGTAATTTGATAATCTAACTTTATAGTGATAGGTAATAATTGAGACGGCTTATCCAGCAATTCGGCACTTTCTGAATCAAAAATAATGAATTGAAAATAATATTTACCGGGTGTCAAAGTATGGCTCGGCACCACCAAAACAGTTTCAATATGCGGAACTAAAGCCGTTAAAAGGGCTAAATTATAGGTTTTAAAAGAATGAAAAACGGCTTTATTGTTATCATCTAAAATGTGATAACCCACATCAATTTTTTTTGAAAAACCCGATTGAACGGTCAGAGTGAACTTTATTTTTATGGCTTCTGAAAACAGAAAATCAGTCCGATGAAAAGCTGATTGTATCTCAGAAAAATATACATATTTATCCAATTTATCCCTTAAAATATGCTCTGAATGTTTGCTCACTTGCTGTTCAGCTAAGTAAGTATCCACAACTTCGTGCGTATTCCCTATTTTTTTAATAGTGCCCCCATCAACATAAGCGCATTGTGTACAAAGCCTTTTAATGGACTCCAACTGATGGCTCACAAACAAAATCGTGATGCCTTGTTTGGAGCGTTCGGTCATTTTATCAAGGCATTTCTGTTGAAAAGCAAAATCACCTACCGCTAAAACCTCATCAATCAACAATATTTCGGGTTGTAAAAAAGCAGCCACAGCAAAAGCCAAGCGCACTTGCATACCCGAAGAGTAATATTTTAAAGGCGTATCCACAAATGAATCCAAGCCGGCAAAGTCAATAATACTATCAAAATGCTTTGCGATATCTTGTCGTTTCATGCCCAATAAAGCACCGTTGATATAAACATTATCGCGCCCACTCAGGTCATTATGAAAACCGGTACCCACTTCCAACATTGAAGAAAACCGCCCGTACATTTCAATCACCCCCTCAGTAGGTGGCGTAATCTGAGCAATAATTTTCAACAAAGTACTCTTGCCTGCGCCATTATTGCCCACTATGCCCAATATTTCACCCGCTTGAACCTCTAAATCAACGTTTTTTAAAGCCCAAAAAGGCTTTTTTACGTATTTTTCACGGTCAGCAGGATGCGCTACTTTTTTGTACCATTGACTCACCAAGTCCTTGATAGAATATGCCCGTTGCGTATTTTTAAAATACAATTTCGATACATTATGTACTTTGATAGCTGCATGTTTACTCATAATATATCCGCAATGTGGTGTTCTATCTTTTTAAAATAAAAAAAGCTTAAAATAAATAAAACCATACTGATGGCAATAGAAATACCCACGTAAGCTGGTAAATCATAATTGCCTAAAATAGACCATCTCAAGCCTTCTATAGCACCCGATAAGGGATTCACCGCCAAAATCCATTGATATTTCTCTGGAATTGCTGACATTGGATAAGCCACTGGCGTTAAAAAAATACCTAATCGCAGTATAAATGGAATCACAAAAAAGAAATCCCGATACAAAACCGAAAGCGTACAGACCCATAAACCCACCATCAAACTGGTAAGAATGACGAGTATTAAAAACAAGGGAAAAAATACAAAATTACTGCTCAACGGAAATTGATAAATTACCATAAATACAAATAAACAGAGCAACGAAATACCCAATTCCACTAAACCCGACACCACTTTCGATAACGGAATGATGAGGCGCGGGAAATATACTTTTGTAATAATTTCACGTGAATTGACCATCGAGCGGCTTATTTCATTCGCCACATTCGAGATGAAATTCCATGCACTCGTACCTGCTAATGTGAATAAAACATAAGGAATCGCGCCCGTATCAACTTTTCCTACTGCCTCAAATACAAACGCTAAGACCAAAACCGTCAAAAGCGGATTGACCACAGCCCATGCGTATCCTAAATATGTTTGGACATACAGAATCTTAAAATCTTTGATAACAAAAGAAATCAACAGCTCTCTGTATTGCCATATTTTTCTAAAGTTAAAAACAGAAAAACGGGAGGGAGGTGTAATGCGGGTGTATAGTTCGTTCATAGTTGTTTCATAAACACCTTAATACAAATAATAAATTTCAACAAATTTAAGGATAATTTACTGAAATGATAGTAGTTATGTGTAAAACGATAAGAATTAACCTGTTAGAGTTATTGATGGCTTGAAGTTTTTTTTACTTGTTTAAAGAGACCCCCTCAGTATACAGCACTTTTTAATAGTCATCGCTCGCGCCACCACCTCCAAAGTCACCCCCCCCCAATTGTACGCCATCATCAGTGGGCAAAGGTGATTGGGGTAGAAACTGATTCACGACCAAAGATTCTAAAAAACTCGTTTTGCCCCGTTCAGGATGATAAGAGAAGCCATTTCGAGGCGTTTTTAAATATTTTAACAGAAAAAAAGCCAATAACAACAGTGCAATACCCGCCAATGTCAAAGCCCACTCTATCGGCATAATAGAGAAATAATACCGATATGTGATGATTGAAGCGACTATTCCTAAGCTGCCCATAATCCATAAAATACGGTCTTTTGTTTGGATGCCTATTATCAAATATAGTAAGGGGACTAAAGTGGTTAAAAAAGTAAAAATATAATTATACGGCGCAGGAATGCCTTTATCGGGATTCGCTTCCAATAATTGTGCTACGATGAAGTAATTGAGAGAGCCATAAAAACCGACCAAACCCGCTATTTCTAATACTTTAAAACAATCTTCCCAATAAAACCAATTACCTTGTTTTAAAGCCGTTTTAGAAAAAAAATAGGTTGTGAATGACAGTGTAGCACAGGCAAACGCCACGGCAATCATCGACATTTCGTTTTGGTCAAAAGCGATAATGAAGCTCAAAATAAGGGTATAAAAAGCCCCGAAAGCCAATATTGGGTCGCCATAACGCACCGTAGCAATTGTTAAAAAGAGCAAAGTCAGAACAGAATAGCTCAAAGAGCTTTCAAAATGCCCAACCAGACCGATGCCCAATACCAAACATACAACCGATGCATAACTCAATGCATTGTCGCTGCCTTGCCGATACCACCGCCTTTCGCGGATGAGATATTCATTCAAAGCGGTCAACGTTACGCCAAAGAAAAGGAGTAAAATACCCCATCCGCCTTGACTGGCATTTATATTTCCTGTCATCCAACTTATGAGTGCTATTGAAAATATGATGCATAAGCCTGTAAATAAAAATAAACCCAATCGAACAAAAGTATGAGCCAGTCTAAATTCAATCGGAAATGCCTCTTTTACCTGTTCATACTGAGGGGGTGTTAATTTACCCTCCACTAAAAGCTCTTCGGCAACATCTTGGAGTTGCAGGTTGCGCACTGATGTCTCATTATATGCTTGAAAAGTCATTAAAGTAGTTTTTTATAGTTTAAAAAAAACATCACAATTCCTAAACATGACACAACGCCATACATCATCCATATTTCAAATGGTATGTATGTCTGTGAAATTAAAGTCGTAAACGCAATATAACCATATACGACCCCTGCCAATAAGAAAAAGTAAGATTGTTCCCGCCGTGCATACACAACCCCTAAAACACAAAAAGCCATGCACAAAACGCTGTAAAAGGTTTGATTGATGATAAAACAGCCATAAAGCGCTGCAATACAGGCGAGGTTAAATCCAAAATTGAGATAACTGAACGTAAAATGTGGTTTGATATGTCTATAATTTAAAACCAAACCCGCTATCACTAAAATCACGCCCGTGACAATGCCGGTATGAATCAAATATGGTTCGCCATGAAACACATCTTCTTTAAAAATACTGAGGGGGGTAACCGTCAAGCCCGCCCAAGAGACAAAAGCCGTCATTGCCATCGTCAAAACGCCAATATGGTCGAATCTATAAGCAAAAACGAAGAAAAGTACAGTAGGAATCAACGTCGCTAAGCCATAGCGCGTGCCAAATATTTGATATTGAAATTGCAAATATCCTTCTAAAATCAAAAAAAGGGAACAGCCCAAAAGCAATAAATTATCCGCTAAAGTCTGCTCTTTTTGCACTTTTCCTATTAAAAAAGGTTGTTTTTTCTTAAAAACGTACCATCCGCACCCGATAATTGCCAAAGCAATCAAGCCAATAATCGCTTGATGCCCAATGGTATCAATATTTTTATACACCAGAATACCCAAGCCTGTACTCAAAAAACTAATGCCCGCCAAAAGCAAAACTCGAATTTCCCAATGTAGGAAAACGGGGCGCACTTCACTCTCTTTTTTTAAGGCTTCAAAATGCTCAGGTGAGATAATGGCTTTTTCAAAAAGCAGCCGCAACGTGTGAGAAATGTTCATATTTGGTTTTTAAATTGATAAAATAGCTTGCTCATATTTAATCAAATGTAAGGATTTATTCTTAAAATCGTAAAATAAAAAAGATGTTTTAAGAGTACCTTATGCGTACAATCATAAAATATCCTTTTAAAATTCTATAAATCCTATCTCAAAATGAAAATACTGAGGGGTCACATCCCCACCTCCTTACTATCCACAGGCACAGCAAAAGTATTATTATCAGGTGTGATAAAACGGACATTTTTAATTTTCACTTCGGCTTTAGTACCGAAAAAGCCTTTTTCTTCTGACCAATTCATAAATTTCCATGTGGTGGCGAACATGACACCGCCCACGGCTTTCCAATCGCTGTAAAAGATACTGCTTACTTTTTTTTCTGCTTCGGCTACGGGCTTGCCACCGTAGGTGACGATGTAGGCGAGGGCTTCCAGATAGCTTGTTGCCTTGTTGCGGTGGACGATGTACCAATCGTTGGAAGAGTCGCCAGTACCATTTTGGAAAGTGAGTCGGGCACGAGCGTAATCATTGTAATTATACACTTGGTCGGAGAGTATTTCCCATTGAGTGCCTTTATCGGAAACTTTAAAAGGTGCCATAAAAAAGTATTGATACGTAAAAATATCAAATCGAGCCTTTGGATAATCCGCATTGGCAGGGGATAAATAGGTCTTTTTACCATCAAAAATAACGGTTTTACCATTCGCATTTTGAAGGCGTATTTTACCACTGCTGGTCAGCGTTGTTAAGGTCGCATTGAGGTTAGTTTTACCATTCACTATCATTTCCACATCAAAAGATACTGCTTTTTGTTGGTAAAATAGGTCAAAATGGTGTGCTTTTTTAATAAAACTTATGAAATCAGAACTATTAACCACCTGTCTATTTTTAACCATCACTTGAGAAAATGAGGCGATACTGAACGAGTATAAGCTGATAAAAAGAAGGACATATTTTTTCATTCTCAAATTTTTCACAAAGAAACGGTCTATTTATCACAAAAAAATGTCGGACAACTTTAAACGTTATACCGACATCTTTTTATTTAAAACCCAGTTTAATATTTTTTCGCTTTTATTTCACCCAGATAGCGAATCAACTCCATTTCGTCGTGATAAAGCACTTCGCGGGGTTTTGAACCTTCATTAGGTCCCACGATGCCGAGCGCTTCCAATTGATCCATAATACGTCCCGCCCGATTGTAACCCAATTTTAAACGGCGTTGAATCATCGAAGTCGAGCCGTGTTGATTCTGAACGACTAAGCGAGCGGCATCATCGAGCATATCATCAAGGTCGTTCATATCCACAGCACCGACTTTTCCGCCTTCACCACCTTCGATATTGTACTCTGGCAAGAAGAATGGCGTTGCATAACCCGGTTGTTCGCTGATAAAATTAATCACCCGCTCCACCTCAGGTGTATCCACAAAAGCACATTGCAAACGAATCACATCCGAACCCGCCGCCAAAAGCATGTCACCGCGTCCGATTAATTGCTCAGCGCCGCTTGTATCTAAAATGGTACGAGAGTCCACTTTTGAGGTCACTTTGAATGCCAAACGCGCTGGGAAGTTGGCTTTTATCACACCCGTGATGATATTTACTGAGGGGCGTTGCGTGGCAATAATCAAGTGAATACCCACCGCACGAGCCAATTGTGCCAAACGACCAATCGGTAATTCTATCTCTTTACCCGCTGTCATAATCAAATCCGCAAACTCATCAATGACCAATACGATGAAAGGCATGAAGGTATGTCCTTTTTCGGGATTCAATTTACGGGCAATGAATTTTTCGTTGTATTCTTTTAGGTTACGGGCTTGCGCTTTTTTCAATAAATCATAGCGTTTATCCATTTCGATACAGAGCGAATTAAGGGTTTGCACCACTTTCGATGTATCTGTGATAATTGGCTCTAATTGATCAGGCAAATACGCTAAAAAGTGGTTTTCAATTTTTGAATATGGTGAAAGTTCCACTTTTTTAGGGTCAATCAACACTAATTTCAATTGCGAGGGATGCTTTTTATATAAAAGCGAACACAATATTGTGTTGATACCCACCGATTTACCTTGTCCCGTTGCACCCGCTATGAGTAAATGCGGCATTTTAGCCAAATCCGCTACGAATACTTCATTTGAAATGGTTTTACCCAATGCAATTGGCAAATCCATATCCGAACGGCGGAATTTTTCACTTGCCAAAACTTCACGCAACGAAACCACTTGCTTACTTTTATTCGGCACTTCAATACCAATCGTACCACGTCCCGGAATCGGTGCAATAATACGAATACCCAAAGCTGCCAAACTCAAGGCAATATCATCTTCCAAGTTTTTAATTCTTGAAATACGCACACCCGGGGCAGGGATGATTTCGTAAAGCGTTACCGTGGGCCCGATTGTCGCACGGATTTTAACAATTTCAATTTTATAATTCAGAAGCGTTTCAATGATTTGGTCTTTGTTTGCTTCTAATTCTGCTCTATCTATTTCAACTTTTTGGTCTTCGTAACTATCTAAAAGAGGCAAAACAGGGTATTCGTAGCCCGATAAATCCAACGTAGGGTCATACGGAGTTGAAATATCGCCGTAAGGTTTTTCACCAAAAAGAGCCCCTTGCACGCCCGTTGGAATCCTTGGAAGTTCCTCTACACTGCCCACTTCATCAGATACTGAGGGGATAATGGCAGGGGTTTCTTCTATTTCTAATTCAGTTTCCCCTGCTTTAAGGCTAACTTTAGGATTACCTAAAGTGGAAGGTGCTTTTATATCAAGTTCATTATCGTCGTCATCGTCCAATAAAAGCGTATTTTTAGGTACAGATACTGAGGGGGGTAAATCCAAAGCATCTTCTATGACATTCCTATCACCCGCTTTCATGGGCGCAAATGACATGGATTCATCTTCATTAAACGTAGCTACGATGTCCTTTTTGCCCGTTTTTTCACTCGGTAAAACAGTAAAACGGCGTGGTGAGAATGTCTGATTTTTATATCTATCATCCCAAATGCTCAGAATTGCCGCTTTTAATTGCGAAAAAGCAGTATTGAAAGTCAAACCTTTAAGGTCTGGGTTATATGTCCAAATAATAAGGAACGCAATAATGAATATAACCAAAATCAGCATCCCAAATACGCCCACAAAATTAATCAACCAAGCACTGACCGAGCGCCCGAAATTACCGCCAAACGAAAAGTCAGCCCTAAAAAATATAAAACCCAAAAGCATAGATAGCCCCACCATCCAAATAATAGAGGTACGCAATCTATTTTTAAAACGGCTGAGTGGCACTTCATTGATAATACCTAAACCATATTGAAATAAGAGATAAATTATGAAAAATGAAGGTATCCCGAAAAGCCAGTACATCACAAAATGCGATACGACTGCACCCAAGCGTCCGAGCCAATTGGAAACTTCTATATCTTGAAAAATGAGGTCAAATTGAAATTGCCAGACCTTGTCTTGGTCTTCTTTCCAAGTAAAGAGATATGAAAAACAAGCGATGAATAAATATGATGCTAAAAAAAGCAGAAATATTCCCAATATTTTCGGGTTGCGTGGATCATCGCCCAATATTTTAGATTTAGCCATTCGTTTCCTCTTAAAAAATTACAGTGTCATTATAGTGTGCACAAAACCGTTTATTGAATTTTATATAAGTAGTTGGGCTTATAAAATATATAATTGCCTACTTACCGACTACAAAAGTAAGGTTTTCAATCTGTTTTAGGTATTTTTCTTTTATTTTTTAAGTTATTAAAAATAAAAATCCTTCTCAAGAGATAATCTTGAGAAGGATTTTTCAAAAAGAATGCCTTAATTTAAAAGCGCTATAATGGTTTCTATCTTTCTAAAACGGATAAACGCAAATAGGAAGCGTTTTTAGCGTCACTATATATACGGTGTGTCGCCTTCTGAAAATCTGAATCCTGCGCTTTATATATATCCACAAACTTCTGAGGATTGCGGTCAACCAATGGAAACCATGAACTCTGCACTTGTACCATGATGCGATGCCCCTTTTTAAAACAATGCGCCACATCAGGCAATTGATAATTCACTTCGGTTATTTTCTCTGGAACGAAGGCTTCTGGCTTTTCAAAACTATTGCGGAAGCGGCCCCTCAGTACCTCACCCCTCACGAGCATTTGGTAACCGCCCATTGGCACTTTAGCACCCTCCCATTGAGGTGTATCCTCTGGGAATACATCAATTAATTTTACGACCAAATCAGCATCAGTGCCCGTAGTCGAGAAGAACAAATGTGCATCTATGGATCCGGTTACAGTTACATCATTCATCAAAGGTTCGGTTTGATATACCACTACATCTGCACGGCGAGCTGCAAAACGTTGGTCGTCGCTCATATATTCTCGCGTGCGGTGCGAGTGTACATCCTCGGTGTATGGAACAGGGTGCGCAGGGTCGCTTATCCATTCCGCAAAACTGCGGTGAAAATCAGGTGCTACTGAGGGGGTGCTAAAACTCAAATTTCCCTTTTCTTGAAAATATAAATTCTTGGATTGAGCTGCTTTCGGAGGCCAAACATCATAATTTGTCCATTTATTGCTACCTGTTTCAAAAATCATGGCTTCGGGCAAGTCCATGGCGCCTTTATCATTCAAATAAAAATTAAAAAACTTAGCCTCAATATCTTTTTGAAAATAGTCAGCCGTTTTTGAGCCAAAGTTGACATTGCCCAATGACGAGCCATCGCTTCTGCCACCCCATCCGCCGTGAAACCATGGTCCCATACAAATCCTATTAGATACTGAGGGGGCATTCTGTTTTTCAATAGCTTCGTAAGTGCGCCATGCACCGTAACAATCTTCGGCATCAAATAAGCCACCAACTGTCAAAACAGCAGGTTTTGTATTTTTTAAATGCTGGCGAATACTCCGCGCTTTCCAAAATTCATCCAGATTAGGGTGCGCCATCAAATCATTCCAAAATTGAAGGCTATCACCCGTGTATTTCTTTACAAAATTGGGTAAAGCGCCCATTTTTAAATAGAAATCATAATTATCTGGATATTTTATTTCCACTGGTTTTAAATCTTCGGGCTTGATTGGTTTCGGACGAGGGCGTCCAAAATTAGTGTAAAATGAAAAACCATCAAGCAACATGAAAGCCCCACCATGATGAAAATCATCCCCGATGAACCAATCCGTAACGGGTGCTTGCGGCGAAACCGCTTTCACCGCCGGATGTGCCTCCACCAATGCATTAGAAGCATAAAATCCGGGATATGAAATCCCCCGCACACCTACTTTTCCATTATTATTCGATAGATTTTTCACCAACCAATCAACAGTATCGTAGGTATCGGTGCTTTCATCAATGTCTTTATTCGACTGACGGTTTGTCACAACAGGTCGGACATCTACAAAATCACCCTCGCTCATCCAACGCCCGCGCACATCTTGAAAAACAAAGATGTAGCCCTCGCGCACCAATGTCGGATTTGAAATAGAAGCTTTGAACTTATCTTCGCCATAAGGTGCAACGGTGTAGGGTGTCCTACTGAGCATAATTGGGTATTTTTTGGTTTTACCTTTTGGCGTGTAAATGGAAGTAAAGAGTTTAACGCCGTCACGCATAGTGATATACACTTCTTTTTTCGTGTAATTCTGTCTGATATAAGCAGAATCAGAAATCACTTTTTGCGCTATTATCTGTAGAGATAATGTACTGAAAACCAATAAAAACAAGAGTTTTTTCATAGTCAGAACTGTTATGGTGAGTTTTTATTTTAAAAAAAGCATTATAAATATCCAAGGTAACAAAGCTCAATCAAACCATTTTCAATATTCGTCGAATTTCTATTATCAATGGATGAAAGCATATTGCCCTCAATGATTGTTTTGTGAAATAGATGTCACTTTAGTTCAGCTCTGTGCATTTTATTTTAAACCATAAAAAGGCACTTTGTAGAATCAATCAAAATATAACGATTTTTAATAAATTTTAAAAAAAATCAATATTTGGTATAGTTATTGTTACTTATTCAATCAAGTATAATTAATTTAAATAGACATCAAAAACTGAATTCTTCAATATTTTTTTCGTTCAACTGACTTTTCAATTCTCATTTTACGATCTATTGATATTAAGATTTAGGGCTATAATCCAAACATCATTATTATCAAAAAAATAATATAAACACAAAAATAATTCTCAACGAGTCAGTTTGAAATTTTCCCTGTTTTATTCAGTATTTGAAATGCTCTTTTTCAAAAGATTGGTGTATTTAGTCATCAACTTGTTTTAAAACTTAAGTCTTTGGAATAAATTAAAAGGTTCATAAACGCATGCGGAAATAAGGCGATGAATAGATAATAATCCCTTTTTTGCTTTAAAAGGCACAGTTTAAGAAGATTCTATCATTTTTTTAAAGTAAAACATCTTCTTTGGTTGTTCAAATTGTTATCAATTACCTGTAGCGAATAAACATCTATTTCATCGCCATCTGCTATTTTAAAGAGAAAATTTGTATTGATTTAGTGAAATAAATTTCGTTAAACAGCCTTGC
>JANPHO010000274.1:0-9338 GCA_031424515.1 Saprospiraceae bacterium | reverse complement strand
ACTCAGACTATTCGGGCAGGTCATGCGAATATGTTCCTTAGCCCTTTATTTAGAGAGGCTTTTGCCAATACCACAGGCGCGACGATTGAACTTTATAATACGGATGGCGCAACTGGTGCGGCACGTGGCGCGGGCGTTGGTGTTGGATATTACAAAAGTTTTAATGAAGCTTTTACAGGTTTGAATAAAATACAAACGGTGGAGCCTCAAAAGCATTTGCAAGAGGCTTATACTGAGGGGTATAAAAAATGGGAGAAAATCTTGAAGAATAATTCATAAAATCCATTAATCCGTTCCACCGCTCGAAGCGGTGACACGGTTGTAATTCAAAATTTAGTTAATTTTTAAAAATAAAAACATGGCATCACAGTTTTTTAAAGGCGTAAAAAAGATAAAATTTGAAGGTAGAAAAAGCGATAACCCATTGGCTTTTAAATGGTACGATGAAAATAAGGTTGTAGCGGGTAAAACGATGAAAGAGCATTTGCGTTTTGCGGTCAGTTACTGGCATACATTCTGTGGCACTGGTGGCGACCCTTTTGGCCCGGGTACTAAAAATTTTCCGTGGGATAGAAAGCGTGATGCTTTGAGCAGAGCGTATGATAAAATGGATGCGGCGTTTGAATTTATCACTAAATTGGGCGTTCCATATTATTGTTTCCATGACGTTGATTTGGTGGATGAAGCTTCTACAATTGCTGAATACGAAAGCAATTATACTAAAATCACAGATAAAGCGGCTGAAAAACAAGCTGAAACGGGTGTAAAACTCCTTTGGGGTACTGCGAATGTGTTCTCAAATCCACGTTATATGAATGGAGCGAGCACAAATCCTGATTTTGCGGCAGTGGCTTATGCAGGTACGCAAGTTAAAAATTCGATTGATGCTACTATCAAATTGGGTGGTGAGGGTTATGTATTTTGGGGTGGTCGTGAAGGTTATATGACGCTTTTAAATACGGATATGAAACGTGAGTTGGCTCACATGGGCCGTTTTTTAACAATGGCTCGTGATTACGCACGCAAGCAAGGTTTTAAAGGCAAATTTTATATTGAGCCTAAGCCGTGTGAGCCATCGAAACATCAATATGATTACGATGCGGCGACAGTGATTGGCTTCTTGCGTGAGCATGGTTTGGAGAACGATTTTCAATTGAATTTGGAGGTGAATCACGCTACTTTGGCAGGTCATACATTCCAACATGAATTACAAATTGCGGCTGATAATAATATGTTGGGTTCGATTGATGCGAATCGTGGCGATTATCAAAATGGCTGGGATACGGATCAATTCCCTGTGAATGTTTTTGAATTGGTGGAGTCAATGCTTGTAATTCTTGAAGCAGGTGGATTTTCAACGGGCGGTATCAATTTTGACGCTAAAACGCGCCGTAACTCAACGGACTTAGAAGATATTTTCATCGCTCACGTGGGTGGCATGGATGCGTTTGCAAGGGCTCTTGTGGTTTCAGATGCTATTTTAACGAAATCACCGTATAAAAAAATTCGTGCTGAACGTTATGCTTCATTTGATACAGGCAAAGGCAATGACTATGAAAACGGTAAATTAACACTTGAGGATTTACGCAATTTCGCCATTGAAAACGGTGAACCGGCTACAAAAAGCGGCAAGCAAGAATGGTTGGAAAATATCATTAATGATTATATTTAAAAATTAAAGCCATATAAATAGGCTTTTTAACCACAAAGGGCACAAAGTGGCACAAAGAATTTTAAGCTTTGTGTTTCTTTGTGCTCTTTGTGGTTTTTTAACACATTTTTCATGCTCGAATATCTCACTTCCTACAATTTAACAACTTTTCAATGGTCATTAGCTATTGTTACGGCAGTAGTGGTGGGTATTGGTAAATCGGGTTTAAACTCCCTTTCTACGATTACGGTTGCTACTTTAGCGATGGTTTTCGGAAGTAAAACTTCGACGGGTATTTTGTTACCAATGCTGATAGTAGGGGATATGTTAGCCGTTTTATACTATAAAAGGCATGTTAATTGGGCATCTTTGTTCAAATTAGCGCCTTGGGTTTTGGTTGGTATTTTAATAGCCGTGTGGGTAGGGAAGGACTTAGATGAAGCCGTTTTTAAAAAAATGATGGCGGTGATTGTACTGGTAATTGTGGCGGGTATGTTTTGGTTGGATAGAAGTCCGACTTTAAAAGTGCCTACTTCTATTTGGTTCTCAGGTATTATGGGCTTGGCTACGGGTTTTACGACGATGATTGGCAATCAAGCGGGTGGTTTTGCAACGATGTATTGGATGAGTATGCGTTTAACTAAAAACAATTTCATAGGTACGCACGCTTGGCTTTTCCTTTTTATCAATATATTTAAACTGCCTTTTCACATTTTCAGTTGGAAAACCATTCACCCCAATTCCATTTCAGTGAATATTGCCTTATTGCCTTTCCTTATTTTGGGGTTTTATATTGGCGTTTATATCGTTAAAAATATTGCAGATAAACATTATAATAAGGTCATTTTATGGCTGACTGCAGCGGCGGCAGTGTTTGTGTTTTTTTAAACTTTAATACTTTCGCTTATTTGGATTTTGTCGAGTATCAAAAAAGTCAATTATGATCAGTTCTGAGCCATCAAAGCTGTAAAACATAAGGCGGTGTTTATCTATTTTCAAAATTCTTACAAAAGAATCGATAGGAGAGGGACGCCCGATTTCAGGTTGCTCAATAAGCATATCTATCTTATCATAGACGGCATCAGCGAATCGAGTAGCTGTTGCCATTGAGAAATTATCTTGAAGATATTCTGCTATTGAATTAAAAGTTTCCTCAGCGTCATTATTCCAACTTACTTGCTTA
This sequence comes from Saprospiraceae bacterium, assembly GCA_031424515.1. Taxonomy (GTDB): domain Bacteria; phylum Bacteroidota; class Bacteroidia; order Chitinophagales; family Saprospiraceae; genus JAAFJT01. Next base: position 6,504 of record JANPHO010000274.1, on the reverse strand, counting down.
ACCATTTAGCATGTCTTTTTTTTACTTCCAAATGTGGGCTTAGGTTGTTGCGGTCTTTACTCTTTTCTATGGATTTTTTCAAACGCTCAGCCTGTTCATCGGATAGTAAATCCCATAAATTATCATCTTCCACAGCCTGTTTAACAACTTCCCGAATTTTAAGTAGCGCTTTTTCAGTGTGTATCTCCGAGAGCAAATCGTATAATTCACCTTTCAATTCTAAAATTGTCATAATCAAATTTTTTATTTAGTAATGATTACAAAAATAAACTAAATAAAGCAGTTTGTAAAGGTTTTTTATTGAGGGGGTATATTTAAAAACGCCCCCACTATCATCAAGACAGTGAGGGCATTTTTATACTTGAAACATTCGTTTTATTCCATCAAAAACTCAATGGTGCGTACACTGAGTAGTGCTTTACCATCATTTTTAGGATTTTTAAATACAAAATAGACTTTTTGGATACCTTTTATCTTTTTACGTAAGACTACTTTTATGGGCTCCGTTTTGGCATCATAAATTTCACATTCTCCTATCAACTCACCTGTTGGAGAGCTTAAGCGAATTTCGGTTTTGCCACCCACGGTCATGCCTTGTCTAAAACCTTCCAAAATACTGAGGGATGTAATGTCGGTCATATCAATATCATAAAAACCGATGTAACTATTGTCTTCCGTGGCAGCAACTATTTCACCTGAGCCATCGGGCATATTGAACTTGGAAACACCTTTTTTATCATCAAAACTAACTGCTTTTATCTTAGGACTGCGCAAAGCTATCATTTCGGATGCCATCAGAGGCCCGACATTTATGCCGCCTTTATCCGTGTAGGTGGCTTGTAAAAGATAGGCGCCTTCTTTTTTACCAACGTGCGCCAAAGGGTTGTAATCGTTTTCGATAGGCATGGACGCTTTTACGTTTTTATCTTTTAACGATAAAATATAATCTGCCATGTCTTTGGCATCTGACATTGAAATTTGAGGATGCGCTGCCATGGCTTGCTCGCCCCAAACACCTCCCCCTCCAGAGATGATTTTTGAAGCTAAGAGGGATATATTCCCAGCAGAACGAGGGTATTTAGTCGCAATATCCATGTAAGTGGGTCCGATTGATTTTTTATCCATGGCGTGACAAGATTTGCAATCGCTCAACTCCATAAGGCGTTTGCCGGCTACGAACGCCACGTTGCTTTTATGCCCTTGCTCTACCATCGTTTTATCATAGCCTTCTAAGTAGTTGATATTCATAACCACATCTTCGGGTTTGATGCCTTTTTTCACTCTACCATCTTCTTTATCCGTGACATTGACTTTATATTTGATAGGTTTTTTATCAAAATAAAAGGTTTTATTGCCTTTTAGGGCTATGTCGATTTTAGGTTCAGTATTACCCGCTTTGATTTTGATGGATTGAGTGTTGGAGTTACCTGCGGCGTCCGTTACTTTTAAAACAACATCGTAGATGCCTCCTTCCTTGAAAATGAATGTTGGATTGGCTTCTGTACTGAGGGGTAGCCCTTCGCCAAATTTCCAAGAGTATTTCAAGACATCATTGTCATAATCAATCGTTCCTGCCGATGAAAATTTAACGGTTAAAGGCAATGAACCATTCTTTTTATCCGCTGAAACTTGTGGAACTGGGCGGCGATTGCCCGCACTAAATTCTATTTTTGATAAAACAGCTTCCTCATTTTGCGCAAACCAATTCAAACCATAATCCAACACATACAAATGACCTTCTTTTGAAAACGCCATATCTATTGGGTGATTAAATTTTGAGCTGGGCATAAATGGCTCCATGCCCGTATAATTCCCTTGTTTATCCATGCTCACCGCTACAATCCAGTCGCGCATCCATTCATATCCGAAAAATTTACCATCGTAGTGGCGAGGGAATTTTTTAGGATCATTGGTGTATTCATCGTAATTATACACGGGACCTGCCATTGGATTAGCACCGCCCTTTTTTAATAGCGGAAATTCTTTTGAATCGCCGTAACCATACCAAATCCAAGCTTTTTGAGTGGGTGGAAGTTCTATTAAACCCGTGTTATTGGGTGAATTATTGATGGGCTTATCAGCAATATACTTTTCTCCTGATACTTTTTTCTCAAAATCATATTGATTATAAGCAAAGTTTTTTCCTGTAAAAATAGGCCAACCGAAGAAACCTGGCTTGCGTGCTTGGTTGAATTCCACGATGCCATCGGGACCTCGGTTCGGATTCGCTTTGCCAGCATCAGGACCCACATCGCCCCAATAGAGATAGCCCGATTTTTTATCCACTGAAATACGGTAGGGATTGCGACAACCCATGACGTATATCTCAGGACGGGTTTTATCCGTTCCTTCTGGGAAAAGATTGCCTTTTGGAATGGTGTAAGAACCATTATCTTGAGGTTTTATTCTTAAAATTTTACCCCTCAAATCATTGGTATTGCCCGAAGAACGTAAGGCATCCCAACCTGCACGGTCTTTTTGAAAATCAATGGGCGCATAGCCATCGGATGCAAAAGGATTTGTATCATCACCACTCGAAAGGAATAAATTTCCCTCAACATCCCAATCAATAGAGCCACCCGTATGGCAGCAATCTATGCGTTTTACAGGATAACGTAAAACGACTTTCTCGGTTGACATCACAACTGTATCGTTTACATTATCGTATTCAAAACGAGATAAAAACTGGTCAAATGTCTTTTCACGGCTTTCATTAGGCGTATAAAATAGGTAAATCCAATTATTTTTTTCAAACTTCGGATCAACGGCTACCCCCATCAACCCATATTCAAATTTGGTATAAACGGGCATTTGACCCACTATTTTCACCTTATTAGTACTTGGATTCCACATTTTTACGAGCCCTTTTCTTTCCCCAAAGAGGACTTTTCCGTTGGGCATGATAGCCAGTTCCGTGGGTTCGTCGAGATTATCAATGAGCGTGGTGCGCTCAAAACGGTTTTCCTCAGGAGCCCGAATGGAAGTTGCTTTTGAATAATCCAATTTATCCGCCATTGCCCATTTCAAGCCCCCCCAAAAGTGTTCCGTCATCAAAGGCTCATTGAAAGTTTCGGGTGTGTGACCATAATTTGAATAAAAAGCTTTACCGCCTTCAAATTCATGATACCATGACATGGGGTGAAAATCCCCCATTTTACCGTCTTTATAACTGCTTTCTTTTACCTCTGTTAAAAATTTAAGTTTGTCTTTTTTCAAAGATTTGAAATCATAAAACTCATCTTTTCTTTCAAACGTTTCGGGAAGGTGCGCCGTGGAAGGGTGGTTTTTATCAAGCGTCACCATTTTACCATTTTGCACGTTTGGATTGCCTGGATGACTGGCAAAGTATCCCCCTATCAGCTCATTATACCAAGGCCAATCATACTCCGTATCACTGGCAGCATGGATGCCTACGTAACCACCACCCGCTTGGATATAACGTTCAAAATCAATCTGTTGTACAGGATTTAACACATCGCCAGTAGTACTTAGCCAAACAACAGCGTTGTATTTTTTAAGGTTTTCTTCATTGAATTTTTCAGCGTTCTCAGTCGTATCTACTTCAAATCCTTGCTTTTTACCTAAATCAAAAAAGAATTTCTGACCTGGTTCAATAGAATTGTGGCGGAAACCAGCCGTTTTTGAAAATACAAGGATGCGTTTTTGAGCAAACGAATACGACGAAAAGAGCATTGTAGAAAAAAGAATGCAAAGCAAATAAGTCTTCTTCACGTTAGTCAATTTTTTATTATTATACAAAGTTTAGTTAAAATACTGAGGGGGTTAGCCATTCAAAATAAACACTATAAAAACAACTTGGTTCAAGCTCTAAATTTGAACCTAAATTAGCTAAAAGTCATTTAAAAACTCTAAACCATCACTTCGGGATTAGTGACAAAATTTAGAAAAGAATTCATCATGGATTTATAACGATTCATATCAATTTGGTACAAATAAGCACCTTTTTTAGAGTTGCCTTTTTGCTTTTCTTTTAATTTGATGAGTAATTTGGTTGACATTATTTTACGGCTAAAATTGCGTTTATCCATTCCAGTCCCATAAATCGCCTCATAGAGATTTTGTAATTGCGGAATCGTGAATTTTTCGGGCAATAATTCAAAACCAATAGGATGAAAAGCCGCTTTATACCGCAATCTTTCAATCGCCATATTCACCATTTCGGTATGGTCAAAAAGCATCTCGGGCAACTCCTTCATCGAAAACCATTGAGCATCAAAGCTGTGTGAAATCCGCGCATCATAGTCAGGTACATTAATCAAAGCAAAATAAGCAATGGCGACTGTCCGCTCAACCGGGTCGCGGTCAGGGTCGCCAAATGTTCCCAATTGCTCCAAATATACATCCGTCAATCCCGTCAGTTCAAATAAAATACGGTCGGCCGCTTGTTGCAACGTCTCGTTTGGCTGCAACCAACCACCCATCAATGACCAAGTATTCTTTTCTAATGCAACACCTCGATTGACAAGTAAAAGTTTTAGTTCATCCCCATCAAATCCAAAAATGATTGAATCAAGAGCCACCAAGCATTTCGTCTGCTGCTTGTACAGCTCCAACATATCTAATTTCATTATATTCCTATTTGTAGAAGCCCGTATTTATAATTTGGTTTAAAATTCACTCCATTCCATCTGAAAATTCAATTATCCAGTTGTTTTTTCATTTTTCATGACTTCAAAATGGTATTTTATCCTATTTTTAAATTTTTTTATCCTATTTTTAAATTTTTTAAATAAAAACAGTTATAATTGCATTATAATTGTCAATCATACACTTAATAACGATATTGTAAAAATAATTATTAATTGTCAAATATACATTTATTTCATTAAAAAGTATTTTCAAGATTAAAATTTAAGATACGATAAGTAGTTGGGCTAAAATAAGCACTGCTATCTTTTTAAGTCGGTTCTGTAAAATGTAAAAAATACTCCGCTCTGCTCCTCATTTTTTACATTTTACAGCCCGACGATAGCAGCGTTTATTTCTTTACGCCTACTTATAATCTAAATACTTCAATCAATATGGTTAGTACAAAAATTTCATACATTCTCATTATGTAAGCCTTACAACAAAATTGTAAGGCTTTTTTCATGCTTTAATTGTTCAATATTTACCTTTGGTCTAATCTTCCGAGCTTCTTATTCTGTTTTACTCAGCTTTTAGTATTTTTAAGAGATTTCTTAGCAATTTTGGTATTTCACGCCAAAACATAATCAATTAATTCAAACCAATCCATAATGAAAAAACTACTTTTCCTCCTTCTGCTACCCCTCAGTATAGCAGCCTTTTCACAGTCAAAAATGGCTGAAAAAACCAAAACCATGAAGCCTTACGAAGGCTATTTTAACTATTACTGGGACAATACCAATGGTAAGATATGGCTTCAAATTGATAAATTCGACAAAGAATTTCTCTATGTCAATACCTTGCCTGCGGGCATCGGCTCCAACGATTTGGGCTTGGATAGAGGTCAAATTGGTGCATCCCGCATTGTATCTTTTAATAGAGTCGGTAAAAAAGTGTTGATGGTTCAACCCAATTACGATTACCGTGCAGTAACGACTGATAAAAATGAACAACGTGCTGTCCGCACTTCTTTCGCACAATCCACGTTGTGGAGTTTTGAAGTAGCTGAAGAGGATGGTGAAAAAGTATTGGTGGATGCCACGGCTTTTTTCCTCCGTGATGCGCACGGTGTTGCCGATAGAATTAAAAACATGAAGCAAGGAACTTATGCCTTAAATGAACCTCGCTCCGCCATTTTTTTACCAAATACCAAGAATTTTCCTTTAAATTCTGAATTCGAAGCCACTTTGACGTTCGTAGGTGGCAGCGACGCAGGACGTTTTGTGAGGGACGTGACACCTTCGCCAGAAGCGATTACGGTACGCACGCACCACTCATTTGTGCAATTGCCAGACGATGATTACAAGCCTCGTCGCTTCGATATTCGCAGCAGCTACAACGGTATTTCATACTTTGATTACAGCAGTCCATTTTCAGAACCAATTGAAAAAATAGTGATTGCTCGCCATCGCCTTAAAAAGAAAGACCCGAATGCTGCGGTCAGCGAGCCCGTAAAACCCATCATCTATTATCTCGATAATGGCACGCCAGAGCCCATCCGCTCAGCTTTGCTCGATGGTGCTCGTTGGTGGAATCAAGCCTACGAAGCAGCAGGATATAAAGATGCATTTCAAGTAAAAGTCCTACCCGATGATGCTGACCCAATGGATATTCGCTACAACACCATCAACTGGGTACACCGCTCTACTCGCGGTTGGAGTTACGGTGCATCGGTTACAGACCCCCGCACGGGTGAAATTATAAAAGGACAAGTGACGTTGGGATCGTTGCGTGTCCGTCAAGATCACTTAATTTTTACAGGTTTATTATCGCCTTATGAAACAGGCAAAGCAGTCCCTGAAACCATGAAAATGGCAGCTCTACAACGCCTTCGCCAACTGGCAGCGCATGAAGTAG
>JANPHO010000273.1:0-2619 GCA_031424515.1 Saprospiraceae bacterium | reverse complement strand
GAAACAATAAACAGATAGGTGTCGATTGGCAATTCCGAACTTCTGATGCACGGATTAAACTTAAAAAACTTTACCCGACAGTATTAATTTGACTAACTACTAGGATCAAGTTTAAAACTTGAAACAAGTTAGACTCAGTATCTTACAATCAAACCAAACCATTATAAAATGAAAAAAAACCTACTTATCGTTTTTAACCTACTCGCTTTTACTTATTTAAATGCCCAATTGACCATTGAAAAAATCATGGCTGACCCTAAAATTTCGGTGGGGGCTTTGCCGTCGAATATTACTTGGTCGGAGGATAGTAAAATGGTTTATTTTAATTGGAATCCTGAATCGAAAAAAGCGGATTCTTTGTATGCTGTTTCTGTTGCGGATAAAAAGCCTAATAAAGTATCGGCTGAAATGCGCCGAGCACTCCCCTCGCCTTTTGGAAATTACAATCGTGAAAAGACGAAAAAAGTGTATTCTAAAAATGGCGATATTTATTTAATGGATTTAAAATCAATGTCTAATCGTTTGATTATCAATACTATTGACAATGAATCGCATCCATATTTTAATTTAAAAGGCGATAAAATTCTTTTTACAAAAAGCAGTAATTTATATAGTTTTAACATAGAAACGGGAGATTGGGCACAACTCACCAATTTTCAAACAAGTAATTCTAAACCTGATTCTAAACTTTCAGAGCAGGAAAAATGGCTTAAAAATGACCAATTATCCCTTTTTGACATTTTAAAAGAAAGAGCCGATAAAAAGAAAGAAGGCGAACAAAACGATAAATCAGACAAGCCCAAACGCCCAAAAGAGATTTTCACCGATGATAAATTTGTGGATAATATCGTGTTGAGTCCCGATGAACGATTTATTACATATCGCTTGTATAAATCGGCAACAGGTGAAAAACGGACTATTGTACCGAATTATGTAACAGAATCAGGTTTTACAGAAGATATTCCAGCACGTACAAAAGTAGGTGTTGTGCAGGGTAGTTCTGAGTTATGGGTTTATGATATTAAAAAAGATACTGCTATCACTTTTTCAATGAAAAATACTGAGGGGGTGTTCGATAAGCCCGATTTTGTGAAAGATTATCCCACGAAATCAGATACGGCGAAAGAGAAAAAACCTGAAATGCGGAAGGTTTTTTATGGCAATCCGATATGGTCAGAAGATGGAAAATATGCCGTAATTTCAGTCAGAAGCATAGACAATAAAGACCGCTGGATTCTGCAAATGGATGTCGAAAAAGCCGCTTTTAAAACGTTGGATAGGCAGCGGGATGAGGCTTGGATTGGGGTACCTATCTACGCAATGGGCTTTTTAGGCGATAATAAAACGGTATTTTATCAATCAGAAGCCGATGGTTACGCGCACCTTTATACTGTTGATATTGAAACGGGTGTCAATAAGCAGTTGACAAAAGGTAAATTTGAGGTTCAATCGGTTCAATTATCCAATGATAAAAGTCAATTTTATATCACTACTAATGAAGTGCACCCCGGCGAACAACAGTTTTATAAAATGTCTGTAAATGGCGGTGAACGTACACGTTTAACCTCTAAAACAGGGGCATATCAAGTGGTTTTATCGCCTGATGAAACGAAAATGGCTTATCTTTTCTCCACACCAACGCAACCGTGGGAACTTTTTATACAAGATAATACGCCCAATGTCAGTGCTTCGCAAATCACCAATTCACTCAGTTCGCAATTCAAATCCTACGCTTGGCGAGAGCCCAAATTGATTACCATAAAAGCCCGCGATGGCGTGGAGGTTTATGCCCGATTATATGAAGGGAAGGGTCAAAAAGGTAAAAAGCCTGCCGTGGTATTTGTACACGGTGCGGGTTATTTGCAAAATGCGCATCGCTGGTGGTCGCAATATTTCAGAGAATATATGTTTCACAACTTTTTAGTGGATAATGGTTACACGGTTTTGGACATGGATTATCGGGGTTCAGCGGGTTATGGACGGGATTGTCGGACGGGAATTTACCGTTTTATGGGCGGAAAAGATTTGACAGACCACGTGGATGGTGCAAAATGGCTTGTCGAAAATCAAGGCGTGGATGCCCAACGAATCGGGATGTACGGCGGTTCTTATGGTGGTTTTATGACTTTAATGGCGATGTTTACCACACCCGATGTGTTCAAAGCGGGTGCAGCGTTGCGCCCTGTGACGGATTGGGCGGCGTATAATCATCCTTACACAGCCAATATTTTAAATGAACCACAAACAGATTCTATCGCATATCGTAAAAGCTCACCGATTTATCATGCAGAAGGATTGAAAGGGCATTTATTAATTTGCCACGGTATGGTGGATGTAAATGTGCATTTTCAAGATGCTGTCAGACTCACTCAAAGGCTGATTGAATTAAAAAAAGACAACTGGGAATTGGCGGCATATCCGATGGAAGACCACGGTTTCGTGGAGCCGACTTCATGGATGGATGAATATAAGCGCATTTTTAAATTATTTGAAATGCAGTTGAAAAAGTAGTATCGCTTACGCGATAATTTAGCCACTGATTTTACTGATAATGACTGATTTAACACTGATTTTAGTATTATTTTCACATTTAAAATCAGTGTTAAATCAGTCATTATC
>JANPHO010000272.1:0-12604 GCA_031424515.1 Saprospiraceae bacterium | reverse complement strand
TGTTTTTGTCTCCTAATTCTGTAATCAAACCCGCGTGAAACTCGCAACCCAATCTTTTATAAATACGGATATGTTGCCCGACAATGAATCCTAAACCCGTTTTTTTCGATACTGTCGTTTTAGAACCGTAAGGTGGGTTATAAATGCCTTCACTTTTACTATAATTGTGTCGCTGAATGAGCGCACCTAAAAAAGGCGTTTTAAACCAATTTTCCTTTTTAAAATGATAACGCCACTGAGCCGTGAAAATGTATTTATCATTATTTGTTTCATCTCCTCTTCGAATTGACGTACCAAAGCTGAGTTGCACACTGCTCGTTTGAGTAATTTTAGTTTCAATTCCCGCATCCAAAATGGCGAACCCACCAATATCATTCGGAGAAAAAAAAGCGATACCAGTGCCTTTTAACATAACAGATTGAGCTTCAATGTTTTGTGCATTTAAAATACCTAAACAAAAAGTGATAATTTTAAAGAATGTTTTCATGATTTAAAATTTGATAATTTATTGAGTCTTGCACTGAGGGGTAAACCCTGAGCAATTCTGTATTACTGTTTAAATACAATATCCAAAGTTTTACCTTTATAATCGGATGCCACTATAACCCCTAATTGTTGAGACTCTACGGCGGTTTCTGCTGCATTTATTAAGGAAGCATTAATAGGAAAACGGGTATTTGAGAATACTTTTAAATAGATTACCGTGTCCAAAGCTGCCACATTATTTTTTTTAAATGAACTTAACGTTGATCTAATCGTCGTACCATCCATTATTATATACGACGTACTTATTTGAACGCGATATGGTTGGGTGCTTGTCCGTTTGAGTCGAACCGCCAAAGACGTAAGAGTATCTTTTACTATATTTAAATTCGCTTTCACAGGTTTTTTACTGCCTTTACCATAAACTTTTAGGGTGGGGATATTTATAGTTTTAAAAAGAGTATCATCAGCTACTTCAAATTTTGCGATTTGGTCATCAAATAGCGTATATGAAAACAAAGCCAGCCCTTCAGAGTCGCTCGTTTTGGTCGTTGAAGATTCCATTCTACCATACAAATCGGATACAGTGAAATTTACGTTTTGGTTTTTCAATGTATTGCCATAAGCATCCGTGACTTTTACCGTTGTTTCGTTGGCTTGTGAATACGTTACGTCTCCGCCCAGGTCGCAGCTTAGCATACAAAAACAGAGGAATATTGGAATATACTTTTTCATTTAGATATTAACGTTTAGCATTTTCAATAATAGCATCAATGAAATCTTTTGTCACTACCTCTTTCAGTTCAGCATATTTCTTTCGGTCTTGATGGACTTCTTGGGCTATTTGGTATTTCATATTTTGATATTGCACCCTCGCTTCTGGATGATCGATGAGGTAATCTCTGAATAAAATGTGCCTAAGCAATGCCTCACTATCTTTTAAGCATACGTATAAATGATGCGTAATGTTATCCAAAACCTTATGCCAAACAAGTGTTTTACCCCTCTTAAAAACATCTCGATTGGGAATCCCTTGATTGCCATTGTGAAAATATCCGATTTTCTCCAATGCCTTTTTTATGTCATTAAAATCCACATCCTCATCAAACACAATATCGATATCAATAATCGGTTTCGCCGCCAATTCGGGAATCGCCGTGCTGCCGACATGCTCTATCGTCACATTTAAAGGCATCAAAGCATCATTCAATACCTCTTTTATTGCCTTGAAATCTTCTTTCAAGCTTTGTTGATATGGTTGGATTAGCATGGGTGGGTTTTAATTTTAAAACACTAAAACTGCGAGGGAAATGAACCTTTATTCGATAATTGATAGAAACTCTGTTATCAAATTTTTTAGTTTTTCTTTTATTTCTGGTTTAAGAACTCCATACTCCTCAAAATATAAATCGTTGAATTCTTTACCTATTTTATTTGCTCTTGGGTTGTTCGTCCTATGAGACAATCTATACATGTAATTGTCTATATTCCAAAATTTTTTTTCATTAATATTTTTTAAATTATCAATTAAAAGCCTATCTATTTCTTCTGTGTAGTCATTATAAATTAAATCAACTAATCCAAAATCAACGTATTCTATATTTTCTTTATTTCTATCAAATAATGCTGATTTTAGACGTTCTTTCTGCTTTTTATTTAAATCTAACCCAAACTTCTCCCATTTACTTTGTTTATAAAAGGACATAAAATCACTTTGTGGTGATAACTCATAAGTTCCTTCCCATCGAGTTATGGGATTTTCTGCACACATTACTAACCACTCGACGGTCTGTTCAAATTTCACTTTTTCATCATCTATTTTCAATATTTTTTGAATCTCGATGATCCTATTTTTATATATATCCAAATCTTCATTTGTTTTTAAAGTTTTTAATCCATAATTCAAAGCATGAGTTGAATATGTATCTTTTCTTTTATCTAAAAAAGCAATTATAGTTGTATTTTCAACATATATTGGAGGCTCTGGACAAATCATATTGGGAGTAAAATAGACTTCAATTATTTTTTTCTTTATATTTCCTTGTAAGACTTCTTTGATTTCAATTAAAGCTTTTGTATCGCCCCAATCGTCGTCTTTAGTTTTTTCTTTAATTATTTTTTGTACGTATCCAACTATTACACACTCGCTTTCTTGAACTAACATCCTCAATGGTCTGGGGTCAATAGGATACGCTTGAATTTTGGATACTAAAAATAATGTTAAACACAGGATTAAATTTTTCATTTTTAACAATTTAGCGATTCGATAATAGTTTTTCAATATATAATAAACACGCCCAAAGATTTGCGGATTTTTCTAATCTCGTTTTTGCCAACCTATCATTCATTAGTAAATTTATCGGTATAAGTATTCCAATATTTCTGAAATTGTGTTTCTGTAATCTCTGAATTAAATATGCTTTTTAAATCCCTCACTATCCGTTGGACAAACGTAAAAATGATGTACGATATTATCCACCACTTTATGTGAAACAAGTATTTTACCCCTCTTAAAAACATCTCGATTGGGAATCCCTTGATTGCCATTGTGGAAATAGCCGATTTTTTCCAATGCCTTTTTTATATCATTAAAATCCACATCCTCACCAAATACAATATCTATATCAATTATCGGTTTCGCCGCTAATTCGGGAACCGCCGTGCTGCCGACATGCTCTATCGTCACATTTAAAGGCATCAAAGCATCATTCAATGTCTCTTTTATTGCCTTGAAATCTTCAATCCAGTTTTTTTGATATGGTTGGATTAGCATGGGTTGGGTTTGTGACTCGTGAGTTTGAAATTATAAAATCATGCTCGTTTACAAATATAATCCACAAACGAGCATGCTATTTTTAGTTTGATTTTACCACAACCATTTTTGAACCTTTAAAATGTTCAGATTGCCAAAAGATAGAATAAACTCCTTCTTTAAGATTTATCTGGTTTAAATCAATTGTACTAGTTTGTGTTTTTTGAACCAATCTCCCTAAAACATCAAAGACAGATATTTCAATATTGCTTTCTAAAGTAGGTAAACTGCTTTTAATAAACAAGCTACCCGAACTTGGATTTGGGTAAAAATCAAGGTAACTGCTGTTGATTAATTTATCTTTAATACCAGACGTTATGCTATAATTCATAGACGAAATGAATCCGTCATAACAATTGGAGCAATTAGACGGCTCTTTTAATTGTAAATTACCAAATTGAATATAATTTGTAAAATTACCCGTCATGTAAACTTTACTTCCTTTGAGCAGTATTTTACCTCTCCTTATATTCAAAACCTCATTACTGCCAGCTGTTGTAAGTGTAGATTTTATGTTATTGTCTTTATCAATAGCAGAAATAAAAAAACTTAAACCAAACAAATAGTTCACAGTAGGGAGAGTTGTAGTACCTATTTTACCAGCACCTCTATATTCCCCCATCATAATGATATTACCTAAAGAATCTACTTGAATATCTCTACCAGCCGAAAGCTCTGTATTGATAGGTATATTGATAACTCTTGATGTTACGCCGTTTTCATCTAATTGAAGAGCAAATGGATCATTGACTAAAACATTTACGGTTTTAGTATCAAAGGAATAATTTCCATTCCCAAGCGTACCGACTATATAAATATTATTATTTTTATCCGTTGTGACACTGTTTGAAAAATCTTCTGAACCAGCAGCACCAAAAGATTTTTGCCATTTGAGTAGACCTGTATTATCAAATTTTATCACGTAAATATCTGAAGTAAAATCATCGGGAATGTTTAATTGCTTATCGTCCACAATGATTTGCTTTTGAAAAGTCCCCGATAATATAACATTTTGATTTTTATCAATAGCTATTTTACCAGATGCAACCTCATCTTTCATGCGCATCACTTTTTTCCAAACCAATTTATTCTGGGCATTGAACTTCTGCAAAATCAAGTACGGGAAAGTAAGACTTTCTGCTGTTGTATTGAGAGAACTCCCATCTTGGAAATTTATTATACCTCTATCCGTGCTGTAAGTGAAAAGCGTATAATAATTATTGTTTTCATCTGTCATCAAATCTTTTACACTAACACCCGTAGTACCCGGCATATTAGCAGAATCAGCCTTAAGCATCTCAATTTCGCGCAATAAAGAACCACTTGAACTAAATTGAGCATAATATGGCCCTATCAATCGGGAAGTTCCAAAACTTGAGTTGGAAAAGTAATGTATTACATCGTTTCTATCAATTTTTATTAAGGCGTTACTCCAGCCCGAGTTCAATAATTTAGCCCATAATACTTCACCTGTACTCGAAATTTTTGTGATGACGCGAGGCTCTACCACAGTTCCATCATACTTGAAAGTATCTTTTCCAAAGATAAAATCATTCATTCTATAAGAACAGGCAACGTACATATCACCTTTACTATCTATATCGAATGAGCTCATATTTACAAAACCTAAACCTTGCCTTGTCTTTTTAATTTGAGTTGCCCAATTACCCCAACTCAGGTTTTGAGATTTCAGAAAAGGAATCGGCAATAAGTAAAAAATAATTAAGTAGAGCCCTGATTTGAGTATTGTTTTTTTCATTGTTTAAAACTTAAAGGTTGAAAAATAATAATGTTTAAAATAGAGTTTATAACGTAAAGTCGATATTCGTGTTTCATAAAAGTACGCACTCAGACCTACTCTGAGCGCCAACTAAAATCATAATTGTGCTGTCTTCATTTTCACAGGCTCAAATCTTTTCAATAATTCATATTGATATAACGATTTATACATCTTCATTAGAAATACCCTTCTGAAGGCTTTAAAAATTAGTACAACTAATTAGAGGAATCAAAAGAATAAAACTATAGTTATTTTCATTTTAAATTTGGATTGTGTATTGATATTATTGAAAATGAAGTGATAGTTAACTCCCCCTCAGTATTTTAACCATTTTATCATCAACCCATTAGTCTTTAGGCATGTTTTCATTTAGAAACAAGGACACATCTTTAATCCAAACTTCTTTATATCTTTTCAAATAGTTTTCGTGTCCAGCATCAGCAAATGTATTTAAACGTTTTTTACCGCCCATATTTTCGAAGATATGGTTTATTTCTTCACGGCTTACTTCGGCATCTTTTTCTCCGTACAATAATAAAGTTGGAAACCTTACACTCTTTGCATACTCTTGTGGATTGTGCGAGAAAGCCCAAAACCCATTTTGTAAACCACCCCAAAAAACAAGAAGCCCCGCCATTGGAAAACAGGGAACTTTCATTTGTTCAAATCTTGCGCAAGTTGTCTTGTACATCGAACCAAAAGGACATTCGATAATTGCACTTGTGGGATTAATCTGAAATTCTTCGGCTGCTTTCAGAATTGCGGCTGCACCCATAGATGTCCCAAAAAGGATGATATTTTTCTCGTTATTTTGTCTTAAATAGTCGATACTCACTTGCACATCTTGCGCTTCTTTAAATCCAATCGTGGTTTCGTTGCCTTCTGAACCTCCCGTTCCGATGAAATCCACTAATAAAGTATTGTATCCCAACTTATTAAATTCGTCTGATTTATCGAGCATAAGTGACTTGTTACCACTGAAACCATGAAAAACAATAACCGTTCCTTTACTGCTATCCAACTTGATGTGCCAACATTCAATCCGCTTACTGCTTTGTAAGTTAATTGTCTCAAAAGGTCTGGTTGGTTGAGTCTTATTGATGGGTTTAGGGTTATTAATGCCCAATAAAAGTGCCTTTATCTTATTTATCATCCCCAATTCTTTGGGATTCTTAGTTTTCTCTACGCTCGATTCCGAAAAGTGGGTAAATTTATATGCATGGAAATAGGCAACAATATTCATCGCGACGAACAATCCAATGCCTATCCAAGCAAGTCTTTTTACTGCTTTTTTCTTTGTGGTCATTTCATCAAAATTATCAACAATACATTTTATTCTAAAAGTTCTTTGAATACATCATAAACCATTTCAATTTCAGAAAAGCAAAACAGGAGGCAACAATAAGAAAAAATGTTTTGCAATCATGTTTTTGTTACGTCAATATCGGCTCAATGCCCATAAAAAACAAATATATGTGATAATTATTGAGAATCTAAACACCCTGACAAGAAATGATTTAGGAAATTGGCTACAAAATGCTCAAAAATAGCTTCTATACTGAGGGGTGCTGAAAATTTAAGCTTTTTAAAAACTCTTTATGTGAAATTTAAGAATAGGGAAGTTTTTAAAAAATTTCTATTCTACCCCAAAACACACATTATTTAAACGTGAAAACAGTCTATTCTCATTGGAATAACTTTTATTCTAATTGGAATAGGTTTTATTCCAATTGAAATAGGTTTCATTCTCATTGGAATAAATTTCATTCCAGTTAGAAAAACTTTCATTCCAGTTGGAATAAATTCATAACAGTTCAATCCACTTTCACAGTTGCCAATAGTTTACTAAAATTGGTAGCATCCATACCCAAATAACTGGCGAGATATTTATGCGGAATCATGTTTAAAACGTGCCCACTGCGTTTCAAAAGTGTCCGAAAACGCTCTTCGGCTGAATAGGATTGCAACTCAATTTGACGCACCAAAACGCCCGAAAGCGTATGACTGATAGCCAATCGCAACATCCGCTCAATACTATGATTTTTCAACATCAAATCATCTAAATCCCTAAAACTGGCTCTTAAAAATGTACTCGGAGACAAAGTTTCAAAATAATATCGAGAAGGCATTTGCAGCAAAAACGAATCCGCCACCCCCGAAAACGAATAAGGATACGTAAAAACCAATGTCACCTCTCGCCCATCCTCCCCCACTGCATACGCCCGTTGAATACCTGATAACACAAAATAAACGTACTTTTCCACCGCACCTTCCTGTGTCAATATCACTTTGCGCTTCGCTTCAAAAGGTTGCCAAATAGCCGAAAAAGCCTCCCAATCCGATTCAGAAATTGGATAAATAGATTGAACAACTTTACGCAACTCTTCAAAAGACTCCAAATTATCCATTTCTAATTTTTAATTTTCAATTACCCCTGAGTATTTTCACTTTTTTAACCGCACCAAAGAGTCCAATTCATGCACTTTTCGCTCCAATTCTTCAATCCGCATTTGTTCGGTTGATACCTTTTTATCAATCGTGTGCTGTTCTTTCCATTTGATAAAAGCAATGTATAATGAAGGTAGAATCATGAGCGTAATAAAAATATACCACATCCAAAGCACTGTTTTCTGAGGCGCTTCTATATTGATTTTTCGATCGTAACCCGCAATGCGAGCCGTCAAAAACGTGGCTAAACCAATAAAAAGGCTATTA
Source organism: Saprospiraceae bacterium (assembly GCA_031424515.1). Lineage (GTDB taxonomy): Bacteria > Bacteroidota > Bacteroidia > Chitinophagales > Saprospiraceae > JAAFJT01. The sequence continues at coordinate 4,814 of JANPHO010000272.1, read as the reverse complement.
ATAAGATAAAAATAAAGCCCTCCAAGAAAGTAAAAATAATCCAAATGTGCAATGCCATAACCCGCCGTACACAAAGGCGGCATACAAGCAGTTGCCACCGCTACACCAGCAATCACTTTAGTCCCTTCTTTTTTAATAATACCTATAAAACCTGCCATACCACCGAAAAATGCCAATAAAATATCAAATATCGACGCTTTTTGAAAGGATAAAAGGGCATTTGTGTTGCTATCAAAAGGGCTTATTAAAAAATAAAGAACCGAAGCAATTAGGCTAATCACAGTCATCAACAACCAATTTTTAATGCCCTGCTCCTTCAAATGCCTATCATTGATGGACATTCCAAACGCCAATGCTACTACGGGACCCATCAAAGGAGAAATCAACATCGCACCAATGACCGCACTGATGGAATCCGTGTTCAAGCCAATGCAGGCAATTATCATCGCAAAGCCCAATATCCATAAATTATACCCTTTGAATTGAGTACCCTCCAATATTTCAGCGTAAGTCTCTTGAAATTCCTCCTCTTTACTCAGCCTAAATAGTGAGCGAATATATCTTTTTATGATTTTTATTTTTTGCATTTTGGGTAAAAGGTTAAGGTTTTAAGCTTTTATTTGAAAACACGCATATTTATTTAGAAGTTCAATTTCAAAAATTATTACGCAAATTATTGGCATTTTAAATTAAAAATACCATCAAATAGTTTTTACTTTACTAATTATGGCAATAATTTAATTATACTTTTAAATGTTTTTCATTTACGGAATAATCACCAATTCCACCCGACGATTCAAGGCTCTTCCCTTTTCATTATCATTCGAGGCAACGGGACGAGTAGCCCCGTAGCCGATGGTTTGAATTTTTATGGTATTCGGAATACCCAATTTTTTAAGTTCCTCCGCCACCGCTTTGGCGCGATTATCCGAAAGGATTTGGTTATCATTCGCATTGCCCGTAATATCACAATGCCCTTCAATGCGGAGTTGACAACGAGGGTAAAATTGCAACATATCGCCCAAGTAATTAATCCATTCTTTCGCCTGCGTTTTTATATCATATTTATTAACATCAAATAAGATTTTATCGTCAATATTCACTTTTATGCCTTCATCCGTCATTTGGGCTTTGGTGGCTTCGGCAGCCGTAGTCAATCGTTTTGAATAATCTCTGATGTTAAAAGGCTTGGGTTCGGGGTCAGGGTCGCCCACTTTGCGCCATAATAGTTGCAAACCCATTTTCGTCGGCACGGCTTGAAAATACCAGACAACAATGCGATGAAAGCCCTTCGTGAGTGACACTTCATTTTTACGAATCGTCATTTTATGGATGCCATCGTTGTTGATAGTGCCTTTACCATCAATCCACAACGCCGAACCATCGTCAGAAGCCAAGCGAAATTCGTATTTGCCCGCATCTTCTAATTCAAAAACACCTTTGTAAACAATGCCAAACCACATCCTTTTATTCGGTACGCCCGGGAAATCGTAAGTCAAATCCCGCTCCGAGATATTCAGCGTTTGGGTATAGATATAACCCAGAGTTGGGAGGTCTTCTACTGAGGGGGTGTACCGCTTTACGGTATCGGGCAAAGAGTAAATCGTCCCTTTAAAACTGGCTAAAAGTGGCTTCAATTGTCCAAAATCAGCTATATTCTTTTGCGCTTTTAATTGGAAAGTGAGTACTATTAAAATAATAGAAATCGGTAACTTCATCTTGAGTTGGTTTGAGGGTGAAATTAGTGTTTTTAAAAAATAATGCCATAAAATAGAAATAATTTTTTCATTTAAAAAGAATCCTAAAACACTGTTAGTCAACGAAATACTGAGGGGTCTGCCCTGATTACTCGCGAGGAAAGAGAGAATTTCGTTCATTTTAAATATGTTAAATATAGCTCAACACGCAGCCTTTTCCACTACGAGTCGTTTATAAAGCGTGTTTAGAAATATTGGTGGATTGATTTACCTAATAGTTTTGAAAATCAAGAATAATTTTAAAATATTGGTATCCAAACTTTTATAAATTTAAATTTAAATAATATTTTAAATAAACACTCATAAAATCATAAAAGCTTAAAATACGTTATTGTTTCCATAATCCATAAACAACTAATTCATGTCTATTCAAAACATCAAAAAAGCCCTTTTCATGGGGGCTACATTATTCAGCTTTAACGCTCATGCTCAAATTGAAAAAGGAGCGACTTCGCTTGGTGGTTCATTGGATATTATAAGAAATAATTATGGAAGTTCACTTTCAAATACTATTATACTAACCCCTACTTATGGCTGTTTTATCACTAATAAGATTATGATAAAAGGCAAATTCGGAATTTTCTCTCAAAAATCAGATAATGGAATCGTCGATAAATATCGTTTTAATCAGTTTAGCATTGTTCCAGAAGCTCGATATTATTTCAATCCTGAAAGTGAATTTAAATTCTTTGCTGGGGCATCCTTGGGGTTTAGAGTTTTCAAGGTAAATAATTCAAATAATAATCCTTCAAAATTTACCAATAGTGAATTTAATCAGTCAGTATATGTTGGTTTCGACAGATTTTTAAATAAAGAAATCGCTATTGAAAGTACGCTTAGCTTTACACATTCTAATCTGTCAGATGGCTTTTTGACTTACGGTTTGACTAATCTTAGCAACGTGGGATTCAATATAGGCCTCAATAATTTCGTTAATTTCAAATCCGCTGAAACTGACGTCGAAGACTTAGTCGGTAAAGGTCGTTCTATTATTGGCGGGCAGCTGTCATTGAATACTTATTCGGGAAATTTTTACGAATTAAGTGCAGGTAAACCGTTGAAAATAAAAGGAAACTTTGCCACTCTGGATGCTGAATATGGGTTATTTGTTACCACAGGTTTACTAATAGGCGCAAAAACGAATGTGGTATTGGCAAATAGCTTAAAACAATTTGGTATTGCTGCCTATTCCCAATATTTTCATACTCTTACCCGGAAACTGAAGCTACAAGCAAAAGCAGAGTTAGGATATAGTTTGAATTCTAATTATCACACTACTCGAATAAAAGGAGCTTTAGGAGTAACTTATTTTTTATCTCAAATGTTGGCATTAGATATTGACCTTTTAAGTTTCAATAAGGATTTCAACTCTATTTCATATTCTAAAAGTAAAAACTTTGGCTCCAATGTAGGTTTGCGTTATTTTCTGAAATAGGATATTATAAGCTTAAATCTTCTACCTGCACTTTGATTAGTTAATGTACTCAATGTAAACTTCCAAAAGATTTTAACACTTTAGAATTTTATGTCTTGATAATCCCGTATCATCCACCCCTCAGTATTTTTATAAATTCATTCATTTTTTCACTTAAAACAACTAATTAATGTCTATTCAAAACATCAAAAAAGCCCTTTTTATTGGGGCTACATTATTCAGCTTTAACGCTCATGCTCAAATTGAAAAAGGGGCGACTACGCTTGGGGGTTCATTACAATACAACGCCAGTAAATCCACATCATCGATAAGTAATAACAGCTCCACAGGCTTTTCTATTTCACCCAGCTATGGTCGATTTATCACTGACAAAATCATGGTGAAAGGTCAATTAAGCACAACTTTAGGTAAAGGAAATATTGTTAATTCTGGAACCAATGCCTATGATTATAAATCTAATTTAAAAGCCTTAAGCATTGATGCTGAAGTTCGTTACTATTTTAATCCAAAAGCAAAATGGAAGTTTTTTGGATCAGCTTCGGCGAGCAAGTCCTTCCAAAAGTATTCATTTACGTCGACCCAAAACAATGTAAGTACAACCAATAAATATAATTTCGACGATTTGGATTATTCAATCTTCGGTGGTGTCAACAAATTTATCAACGAAGACATTGCCTTGGAAGCGAAGTTAGGTTACTCCACAGATATTAATGGTTTGTTGTTCAGAGGCTTGGGGATTCAAAGAAAAGGACACTACATCGGTTTCAATCTTGGCTTAAATAACTTTACAAATTTTAAAACCAATGATAAAAATTTTGATGGGCTCATCGATAAAGATCGCAGCATCATAAACGGTAACCTTTCCGTTAACGCCTATAAAGATCAAGATGACAATAATAGTTTTTTCGAAAGAAAAGGAGTTTACGCAACCCTTGACTTAGAGTATGGTCGTTTTGTTGCGAAAGGATTATTGGTAGGGGCAAAAGCCAACTTTATAATAGAAAAAGATTTTCAGAATTATTCTGTATCCCCTTACGTCCAATATTTCTACCCCATTTCAAAACGTTTGATGCTTCATGGATTAGCTGAAATTCAAGGTTCAATTAATCAGAACAATACAACCAATTTTACTTTCAGAGGTGCAGCAGGCTTAACTTATTTTTTATCTAAAAACGTAGCCTTAAGTGCTAATTTGTTGGACTTTAGTAAATCATTCAACAAAGGTTCTTCCTCATTTGAATGGCAAAATAGAAATATTGGGTCTAATTTAGGTTTGCGTTTTTTCTTGAAATAAACTTTCAAAAGCCGAGTCAAGCAGCTAACTTCCAATAAGTTTTGCCCTTTTTGGAAGTTAGTAACTTGATAATCCTGTATTATCTACCCCCTCAGTATTTTTATAAATTCATTCATTTTTTCACTTAAAACAACTAATTCATGCACATTCAAAACATCAAAAAAGCTTTTTTAGCTAGTTACATTATCAATGGTTCGTGAAGAATTAAGCTGCCCATGCATCATAATTCATTGAAAACAAAAGGGATTTAATTTTGGGATTATTTTTAATAACGATTGGGTCTAAATCCAATGCTTGCGAAAATAATTCTACTAATCTAAGGTTGTGA
>JANPHO010000271.1:0-13658 GCA_031424515.1 Saprospiraceae bacterium | reverse complement strand
ATGGCAATCGCGTGGACAGATTCGTGGATGCAGTGGCATATATTGATGGAAAACGTCCACGCGATTGCCATAATTATCGCCCCAACTGCTGACTGCTCCGCGAGCAGGAATGTAATCCGCAGAAGCCATGGCTGCGCCCGTTTTTCCATTAAAAACGGTGAGATATTCGGGACCCGATAACACGTAACCGTTGGCGGTTCGGTAGTCAGTGACGGTGTCACCAATAATTTTACCGATGCCATCAATAGTGCCTGTGGAGGTTCTGCAAGAGACTTCGGCTTTTCCATCAGAGTCAAAATCATAGACCATAAATTGTGTATAATGCGCCCCTGCTCGGATATTTTTACCCAAATTGATACGCCATAAACGTGTGCCATTCATTTTATAAGCATCCAGATAGACACAGCCTGTATAACCGCTTTGCGAATTATCTTTAGAATTGCTGGGATCCCATTTCAATACAATTTCGTACTCGCCGTCGCCATCAAGGTCACCTACGCTGCAATCGTTGGCATTATAGGTATAGGCTTCACCAGCGGGCGTGATGCCGCTTGGGGGAGCTTGCAAAGGGATTTCAATAAAAGACTTTTGTAAAACAGTAGTCGGTTTTGAAGCTTCAGTTTCAATACCATTGACAACAGTTTTGATTGTGTAAGTCTCATCTTTAGCTGTAGTGTCCAGAAAATTGGTTCCGAGGCTCGGAATACTGAGGGGGGTAGTATTCAATTTCGTAGTGCCTCGATAGATATTGAAAGCTACATTATTAGAATCATTGCCCAAAAGCCGCCAACCAATGTACACTACTGAAGGGCTCGTGCGTATGGCTACAACACCTCGGTCGAGTTTTTCCATTTTGCGTTGGGCTGGAATGGAAGTACTCAAAAAGGATAAAAACAGCAAAATTAGGGTGTTCAATTTCTGTTTGTTATTCATCGTTTTAATGGAAAATTTTTAAAAAAAATCAGAAATAAAGTATAGGATGGGCACAAATTTTAAAACAAATGTACTTTTCTATTCAATTTTTAGCAAATCTGTCTTTAGTACTGAGGGGGTAACGCGGTATTCCATCTTTTAATTATCGGGAACGTTCCCGATAACAATGGGAACGTTCCCGACGATTTATAACAATAAAAATTCATAAAAATGATTGATTTTTTAGGCATTAAAGACACAAATAAGTATTGTTTTTCAATGAAATATTATCAAAAAGTGCAAAATAAAAATCAAAAAGGACAGCATTTAAATCGTTGTTTTAAAATAATATTGTGAAATATTACGGTAAAAAAGAATTAAAATTCGCCAAAAAAGCCATTACGCAAATATAGATTCAGTTATTATTTACCACTTCTTTTTAATAGATTTTCATTTTTGATAGGTTTCATATGGAACCTAATTACACCCTTACTTTTTTAATTGTGTTTTTATGACACAAAAGCTATTCTCTACAATATTTTATCACTGACTAAACTTCACTTTGTATGAAAATCAAATTTACCTTAATCTTTATGCTTGCCTGTCTGTTTCAAGCAGAGATGCGAGCCGATGGTTTAGCTGCGTCTAAAGTCGAGCAGAATCATCGAATTTTGAGCCTCAAAGGACGTGTCACTTCCGCCACTGGAGAACCCGTTCCGGGAGTAAGTGTTGTTTTAAAAGGAACTAACTTAGGTGCTATCACAGACCTCGATGGCTATTATACCATCAATTCTCCTGAAAATTCAGGAACGCTTATCTTTTCATTCATTGGTTTTAAAACCCAAGAAGTTGCTTTTAGCAATAATACCTTGGTAGATGTGGTACTGGAATTATCTGAAAATAGCCTTAACGAGGTGGTTGTGGTAGGCTATGGTACTGCTAAAAAAGGCAATATTGCCAATGCCGTATCCAGTATTTCATCAGAAGACCTTGAAGAACGCCCAATTAACCGAATTGAAAATGCCTTATCAGGTCAAATGGCGGGTGTCTATGCTCAAACGACAACGGGCGAGCCAGGTGCTGAATTATCCGTCCGTGTGCGAGGTACAGGTTCAATAAATGCTTCGAATGAGCCACTGTATGTGGTAGATGGTGTGCCTGTTGATAATTTAAGGGGTATCAACTCCAACGATGTTCAGAGTCTTGATGTATTAAAAGATGCTTCGGCGGCGGCTATTTATGGTTCACGGGGTTCGAATGGAGTTGTTTTAATAACCACTAAAAAAGGTAAAAAGGGCAAACCGAAATTGCGTTTTAACAGCTATATTGGTATTCAAAATATAGAAAGCAAATTGGATATGATGACTCCTGAGCAATGGATTCAGCAGCGCAAAGAGGGTGTTGATGAGGCTTGGGTCAATAGAGGAGTTTCTTTGAAAAAACCTTATACGGCTAATGATTCGCAGGAATTTAGAGCGACTGAACTGGGAATCACTGTCAATACGCCTAATACGACTTTGATGTATGACCCAAAATGGGCTTATGGACAGGATAGTTTGACTTATGTGGATTGGCAAAAAGAGATTACGAGACAGGCGACAATGAAATATTATGAATTGGGTGCATCAGGTGGAACAGATGATTTGACTTATAATATTTCTACTTCATTCCTCGATCACGATGGTGTTATTATTGAAACTAATTTGAAACGTGCCAATCTACGCGCCAATTTTGAAGCAAAAATATCCAACCGTTTTAAATTTGGTCTAACCCTTGCGCCTTCTACTGAATGGTCGAATGCTGGGCGTGTAGACGGTAAAGATAATACAGCATTGGTGGCGATTCAGATGCCTCCTGTGGTGAATAAAGATGCTGGAAAATATACGGGGGCAATGCCTTTCGGCGCGTATCCTTGGTCGGGTAGGTATTTTAACCCAATTTCAACGATGGAACGCACCGATTTTTCGGTAAAACGCAATCGCTTGAACTCAAATGCATATCTTAATGTGGACATTGTTAAAGGATTACAATTGCAGTTTATGGGTGCAATGGATAATACCAACTATACTGATCAACGTTTCACACCTACAAGCGCTCAGCGTGATTGGGCAACAATAGTGGAAGGTGCCTTGACAACGGCTCAACGCAATCAAGCTTGGACTAATCGTTACTTATTTCAAAGCATTTTATCCTACAAAAAATCATTTAATGATAAACATAATTTAGAGGGACTTTTAGGTTATTCTGCTGAGACGACGAGCTTCGAAAACAGTTTTCAATCTGCTTCGGGGTTTCCAAATGACTGGTCGCCTATTTTTAGTAACACTTCTGTGAAATCAACCGGTACAAGTATTTCTGCGGGTCAAACGGCTTTACTATCTTATTTTGGGCGTTTGGGTTACGATTTTAAAGGTAAATATATCCTTTCGGGTAGTATTCGCCGTGATGGTTCTTCTAAGTTTGGCTTGAATAAGCGTTGGGGTATTTTCCCTGCGGTATCAGGTGCTTGGCGTATTTCTGAGGAACCTTTCCTTACAAAATCAAATCTTGTTAGTGATTTAAAAGTACGTGCAAGTTGGGGCGTAACGGGTAATAACCGTATTCCAGATAATGCTCAATTCTCTCTACTGGGTACTCAAAATTATCCGCTTAATGGTGCTTCAGTAGCGGGTTTTAGCCCTGTTACTATTGAAAACTTGAATTTGGGCTGGGAACAGACAAGTAGTATCAATTTGGGTCTCGATTTCGGTTTTTTCAAAAATCGTATTTTGGGTTCAGTTGATTTATATAACCGTAAAACGAGTGATTTGCTCCTTCAAGCACCCGTTTCAGCTATTTCAGGTTTTGGTACAAGCTGGCAGAATGTGGGTAATGTAGAAAATAAAGGTGTGGAGCTTTCTCTCACTACGCGCAATATTGTTAGAAGAGGGTTCACGTGGAGAACCAATTTCAATGTGTCTTATAATAAAAATACGGTTCTGAAATTGGGTTCTGATGACACGCCTATCCCTGGTGGTTTTAGCGGATTGACGCATATTACTCAAGTAGGTGCACCCATCAATTCCATGATGCTTTATGAACACGTTGGCGTATTTATGACTGAGGGGGATTTGACAACGTACCCTAAAATTGCCACTCAAAAAGTAGGTGATTCAAGATATTTGGATGTGAATGGCGATGGAATTATTACCACGGCAGACCGTAAAATAGCGGGTAAATCACAGCCAGATTATATTTTCGGTTTTAATAATGATTTTTCATACAAAGGTTTTGATTTACGCATCGTCACTTTCGCACAGCAAGGCGGCAATATTTACTCCATGATTGGTCGCTCTATTGACCGCCCAGGCATGGGTTATTTGTACAATAAATTGGCTATTTGGAAAGACCGCTGGCAATCAGCAAGCAGCCCGGGCAATGGCTGGGTGCCGAGTATCAACGCTACAACGGGCAGTTATTATGATACCCGCTGGTTGTATAGCTCTGATTATATCCGTATTAAAAACATCACATTGGGGTATAATTTGCCTAAAATCAAAGGGCTGGATAAGGCAAGAGTATATGCTTCAGTTGAAAATGCCTTTATTTGGCATAAATACGATGGCGGTTGGACTCCTGAGGCTGCCAATGATTCAGGCGGTGATTACGGTGGCTACCCGCAGGCGAGAACAGTGTCATTGGGCGTGAACGTCACATTTTAATAACCCCTCAGTATAAAGGCCGATGTTGGGCGATTTTAGATACCCAATGATGATTTTTTAAATTTAAAAAATAGCTTTAAAATGAAATCTCTTAAATATATAATAAGCGTTTTTCTTTTTCTTTTGGGCTTGTCCGCTTGTAATGAAGACATCTTGGACGTGACACCCTCTCAGAAAAATGCTGCCGAAGATTTTTACAAAGATGAAAATCAACTCAATCAAGCCGTTCTTGCGGCTTATAATTCAATTTTAACCCTACCAAGTGGTAATTGGGTTTTATCGGATGTGCGCTCTGATAATGGTTTGGAATCATTCGTGAACGTACAGCGCGATGTCAATGACGTAGGCAATTTCCTTATTTCATCACAAACGGGCGTTTTACAAACTGTTTGGTCGCAACGCTATAACAGCATCTATCGGTCAAATATTTTATTAGAAAAAATAGAACCCTTCAAATTTACGAAAGTGCCACAATTTCAAGCAGAAGCCCGTTTTTTGAGGGCATTATCTTATTTTGATTTGGTGCGATATTTTGGCGAAGTGCCATTGGTGACAAAAATTTTAGATTTTACGGATGCTAAAAAAGAGCCACGTGCTCCTGTGCTCAGTATTTACAGTACCATTTTAGAAGACTTAAAATTTGCAGTAGCGAACCTTCCTGAAACATATACTGCTGTCGATAAAGGACGTGCGACAAAATGGGCGGCAAAAGCACTTTTAGGTCGGGTATATTTGACAATGTATGGTTATCCACTCAAACAAGCAGATAAATTACCATTAGCAAAGCAAGAATTGGCGGATGTGATTGCGCAAGAAACCAAATATTTCCCTTTGGCTACCAATTTTGCTGATTTATTTAAAGCGGTTAATGATAATAAATACAACGTTTTTGAAGTGCAATACATTAGTGGCGGCTTCGGATTGGGCAATTATGCGCCATTTGATATGGCGTTTCAGTTTCCTTCACAATGGTCTGCTTTTCAGCCAAGTGGTTATGATGCTGTGGTGACTCCAGCTCTCATCAATAACTGGCCGAATACAGATAAGCGCAAATTTGCGACTGTTGATACAGGCTATGTGGATGCTAAAACACAAGCAAAATCAACCCGTAGTCAGTTCACTAAATTTTTAGAAAAAGGTTCGACAGTACCAATTGATAGATATGATCACCCCGTTAATTTTCCAATTATCCGCTATGAAGATGTCTTATTGATGTATGCCGAAATTTTGAATGAGGAAGTAGCAACACCACCAGCGGCAGCGATTACTATTCTCAATCGTATCCGCAAACGGGCAGGGGTAGCAGATATTACACCCGCTACAAAAGAAGCCTTCAAATTGGCAATGGAGCAAGAGCGTCAATGGGAGTTTTGTGGAGAAGGCTTGCGCTGGCACGACCTTGTTCGCACTGGTAGAGCATTGGAAGTCATGAATAAGCACGTGACGGATAATGCGATTCCAATCAAACGCTCGGTTGATGAACATGATTTGCTTTACCCAATTCCACAAAAAGAATTGCTCATCAATCCTGGTTTTTGGAAACAAAATACAGGCTATAATTAGGAATCGTTTTTAGGAAATTAGTAACTTTTTTTTCATACATTTGAGTTTGACCCCCTCTGTTCCTATAATTGGTATTGAGGGGGCTTTTTATGAGTTTTCATTTTAAATTTAAAAACAACGTATCTCTATGAAAAATCTACTCATTGCCTTATTAACACTCACTCTTTTAGCTTTTAATAAACCTATTGAAAAACCCACGCTTTATATCATCGGAGATTCTACTGTTAAAAATGGCAGTGGTAAAGGCTCTGATAGCCTCTGGGGTTGGGGCTCGGTGATTCAGCCACACTTTGATACCAATAGAATCAATATTGAAAACCACGCGATTGGTGGGCGCAGCAGCCGTACTTTTATGACGGATGGGCGATGGGATAAAATTTTAAATAACCTCAAAGCAGGCGATTACGTTATCATGCAATTTGGGCACAATGATGCGGGACCATTGGATGATACATCACGTGCACGGGGTACCATGAGAGGCATAGGCGATTCGTCAAAAAGCATCTATAATCCGATTCGCAAAGTACAGGAAACAGTATATACCTACGGGTGGTATATGCGGAAATATGTAAATGAAACAAAAGCCAAAGGGGCAATTCCCATTATTTGCTCATTAGTTCCTCGCAATGATTGGGAAAAAGGTAAAGTGAAACGCTCAAAGGATTCTTACGCCTCATGGGCAAAACAGGTCGCTGATACTGAGGGGGTAGCGTTTATAGATTTAAACGAAAAAGTTGCTCTTGAATATGAAGCTTTGGGTGAAACGGCAGTCAAAAAACAGTTCTTCCCAAAAGACCATACGCATACCGATTATGATGGCGCACGACTTAATGCTCAAATAGTAGCGGGGGAAATTAGAGACTTGAAAAACACTCCTTTATATGCTTATTTAAAGCCGATTTATGATGTTTTTGATAAAAATTATATTAAAAATACCATGATAAAAATAGCAGATTGGCAATTAAAAAATCCAAAACATACTTTGACAGATTGGACAAATGGGGCATTTTACACGGGCGTTTTTGCGGCTTATGAAACCACCCAATCTCAAAAAATACTGGATTCATTGATGGCAATGGGTGAAAGAAATAAATGGAAAACCCATAACCGCTTCGACCACGCCGATGATATCGCCATTTCACAGACTTATATTGACCTTTATCGCTTAAAAAAAGATAAAAATATGATTCAAGCCACGCTTGATTCTGTTCAAAAATTGATGCGTTTGAAAGGCAATGAAGCCACTAAACATGGTATCACTTGGTGGTGGTGCGATGCCCTCTTTATGGCTCCACCAACTTTAGTAAAATTGAGCAAAGATTTCAAGACTCCTCAGTATTTACAACTCAGTGATTCACTTTTTCAAGAATGTTATGACCGCTTGTATGATAAAGGTGAATACCTCTTTTACCGCGATGACAATTATCTTTTAAATGAAAAAGGGGAAGGCAAACACGAAGCCAATGGTCAAAAAGTGTTTTGGAGCAGGGGCAATGGTTGGGTTTTAGCGGGTTTGGCAAGGGTTTTAAAAGAAATGCCTTTGGATTATCCTAAACGCCCATTTTACATCCAACTTTTTAAAGAAATGGCTGAAAAGGTACTTTCTCTGCAACAAGCCGATGGACTTTGGCGAGCGAGTTTGCTTGACCCAATGGCTTACCCAGGCGGTGAGGGCAGCGGCTCGGGCTTTTACTGCTATGCTTTTGCGTGGGGCATCAATAACGGCATTTTAGATAAAACTGAATATACCCCCTCAGTAAAAAAAGCGTGGTTGGGCTTAAATTCGCTACTTTCGGAGGAAGGTAGAGTAGGATGGGTACAACCCATTGGAGCCGATCCGCGCCGTAATTTTAGTGCAGAAAGTTGGGAAGTATTTGGAGCGGGTGCATACTTACTGGCAGGCTCAGAGGTGATAAAGTTATAGATTTTAATCAATGAGGATATTTTTGGGAACGAGGCAGAAATAATAAAATAGCCGTTTCAATACCTGAAACGGCTATTTTATTTATGTTCCTTTGACAACCAAATGCGACTTGACAAGGCCATTGATGACATCATTGGCAATATTTCGAGCTATCGGGATTTGATGTTCATTTATGAAAAGGTCAGTTCTACTGATAGAAGTAATTTTAGAAATGTTGACCAGATATGAACGATGCACCCGCAAAAAGGCTGAAGAAAGGAGATATTCCTCTATTTCAGTCAAGGTCATTAAAGTGGTGTGCGTCTGATTGGCGGTGACAATCTGGGTATAATTTTGCATTGAGTTCAGATACAAAATTTTATTTATCTCTATTTTGACGTACTGGTTGTTCTCTCTAATGAAGAAGAATTCACTCTCTTTGGGTGATTTGTGAGATTGTTTTTCGTTGAATTTTAAAGACGCTTTTTCAATAGCCTGCATGAAACGGGGCGTTGAAAAAGGCTTTATTAAGTAGTCCACTGCATTCAATTCATAACTTTCAGCCGCAAACTTGAGATGTGAGGTGATGAAAATAACAAGCGGAGGGTGCACCAAATGCCGCATGAAATCTATACCATTCACTTCGGGCATTGCCACATCTAAGAGTATGAGATCGACTACCCCCTCAGTAATCAAAGGATGGGCGGCTATTGGCGAGCTAAATGTGGCAATAAGATTCAATGAAGGATGTGCTTTGACTCGAATGGATGTAAGCTCGAGCCAGTCATTATCGTCATCTATTATGATTGTTTTTAGAGGCTTGATTAACATTCTTGTAGTATTTTTTATTTTATCATCAAATATATTTAAAAACTTGGTTGTTTTTTAATTGTTATTGTAAAAAATAATCTTTTTCTTGTTTTTAATGAATATTTACCCATTTCATCAACAATTATTTAATGTTCGTCAATGTTTTGTTTCATTTTATCAATCTTTTTAAATTAAATAAATGTATATATCTTTCTTTGTTTAAGATTTACAAAAGATAGCCTTGCTTCAGGCTTATGATTTATACCCTAAAAATATAGGTCATCATCAAAATAACCGAGCGTATCTCAAAAATAAACACTAAGGCTGTCCTGATACAAAGGGGCAGCCTTATTTCGAGCTGTTAAAATAGCAAAATCAATATAACTAATTGTTATGAGCCTAAATATGTGCAGCACTTGTCCATAAATTGTCTATGTGCAAAGTTTGTTATTCAAGGATTTATTATCTGTCTTTGTGGCAACAAATAGTATTAAAAGGTTTACACTAAAAATTGTCGCTTCCAAGAACGGATAAAATATACAAATGTACTATGGTTGTTCACCTTAACTATTTTCGAAATGATTTTCATACTATGTTTAATTGGAGGTTTGCTTTTTGCGAATTTACTATCGCAAGCATTACGTAGCAAGAAAAAACAAAATTCTCCACCATCACAACCACCATATGGATACGATGCAAAATATCCATATTACCCAACCCAACACCCCCCTTTTAATATTTCCGAAAAAAAGGAAGTAGGATTACATAAGGAGGGGGATCAGACACAACAACGTTTTTTTTACACACTATTGTTTTTATTTATAATCATTGCTTTGTTACTGTATTTTAAATAGGTAATAGGCTTCGTAAGAAACACCCGACTATTTAAAAAATTACTAACATGTTTGAATTTCTTTTGCTGAAGCAAAGGTTCGATTGTCATTTTAAAAATAATCGAACCTAACTTCGGTATCAATTTTTAACGAATTTTTACTTACTTTAAATCACAATTTGTTCACATCAAGTAGTTGGGCTAAAACAAATGAAGTTTTCTTCTTAAAATCGACCGAAAATATTGTTCATTTTTAATGCCTGCTTACAAACAATTAACCGATCAGAATGAATAACAATATTATTTCACTAAAAAACAGCAAAAATCCAAAGACTCAATCAGGTGGAACCAATGATGGGAGTTACGTTTGGGTTTAATGATTTTAATCTCAAAAAAAGTACCCCCTCAGTAAAATGACTTCTTGAGGGGGTATTTTTTTAAAAAAGAAGACTTTTCTATTTAGGCTTACTAAATGTCGTTTCGTCCATTGCTTTATTAATTTCCACTTTTTCTACTTTAGAGGTCATTGCAAATTGCCCCATGTCAATATCCATTGTATGAGCCAAGACGTAGCCATTTTCCAGTTTCTTATAGTCAGCATAAGTAGTTACAACATCTACTTCTTGTCCCATCATTTCACCTTTTGCTTCCATTTTAAGGATATAATAGGTAGTAGGGTCAATGTAATACGCGTTAGAATTGCCCCCTTTAGGAGTTACTTTCAGTTTGAAGGCTTCTATTTCCCCGACTTTCTTTTTACCATCTAATTCAATGGTGATACCTTTTTCTGCATAATTTAAAAATGCGCCACCAATATAAGTGCTGGCCATAGATCCTTTAGCTTGTTTTTCAGGTACATCCACAACGCCACCGCCTGCCATTGGGTTAACACCCCAAGCGCCTTTGTCCGTAACGCATTGAATAATGGTGCTGCCCATCATATCAATTTCATTTTTAAAACCTTTGCCATTCAGGATACAAGTCCGAACGGGGGCATCATTGCCCATGACGGACATGGTGCTTTCGATGTAGAGCGATGTAGTTTTGGTCAATACATCTTTACCGCCAATGGCTTCGATGTGCTTGGCGACGATTTCATCAGCGGTTTGTGCTGATACTGAAAATGTGAGTGCGGCTGCGAATAATGTAAGAAAGAACGATTTCATGTCTTTTAATTTAGTTAAAAAGTTAAAGAGTATTTTTAATGAAAAAGAAACGATAAAAGTAGATTTATTGTTTTAAAACAGTGCAATATGCTTGTTTTTTATTTAAAAAGTATGAAAAATGGTATTTTTAGGCCTACTTACTGAGGGGGTATCATTTTACCACCACCGTCTTTTTCGACGATGAAACCGCCCCAAAGTAACCCAAGGCCCCGCCTGACCAATTGGTAATAGGGTTAGTAGGAGCTGCACTATTATTACCATTGCTGACTAAGGTGCTGAGTGTATTGTAATAATCATGCACTTTTTTATCAATGGAGACCAATTCCACATCCACTTTTTCACCCAATTTAAACTCGGTGGTGAAAATCGGAATCCGTATTCTATTGCCATTCGTTAATCTATCGTCAATCACTAAAATATTTTCACCCTTATTCTTAGGTTTGCCATTGACTACAGTTTTAATGCGGTAAAAATTAGTCTCGCTTGCGGGGTCTTGAAAAATGCAATATAGTTGATAAGTACTATCTGCCGCAGCACCGCCAAAAGGATTACCATTGTCTTTTTCAATTTCGATAGAGTCGAGCATTATGGGTTTAGATAAATAACTGGATGCGGAAAAACTTTTACCATCTACACTGACCGATAGGGTGTAATTGGCTTTATTCGTGGCGGTATATTTAGCAGCTTTGTAATAACCATTGTTTTCTCCAATGAGTGAAATCGCTGCACCACTGTCTTTTTTCAAAGTAACGGTGGCATTGGTCACGGCAGTGGGTTTATTCGTACTGAAAAAATTACTCGTTTTAGTCACCCGTACCGCAAAATCTTGCGTGCCTTCCACGAGTTCTGCTTCGATGACATACTGAGGGGTAGCCGTATTGAGGTCAATATCAATGACTTTTTGGCAAGATGAGAATGCGATAACAAGCGCTATAATGGGAAGAAATATTTTTTTCATTTTCTATTTAAATTTAAAATTATAGGTGATTGAAGGAATGATTTTGAATAAAGCAGTGCGCAATGCTTCCGTTTTTTCAGGATTATCTTTATTCTGCTGAAAATCAATAGTGTAAGCATTTTCACGCGCATAAGCATTGTAAACTGAGAAATTCCAACTGCCTTCGTAGTTTTTCCGTTGCTTTCCGAGTAAAGTTAAGCCGATATCCAAGCGGTGATAGTTGGGAAAACGGTAGCCGTTGCGCTCGGTGTAATAAGGCACTTGAAGACCATTTACTTCATATTTCCCAGAAGGGAAAGTGGCGGCACTGCCCGTATTAAAGACCCAATTGGCGGATAATTTCAACTTTTTAGTCAAATCGTACATGCCCACAATGGCAATATCGTGGATGCGGTCTTGCCGTGCGGGGTAATAACTGCCATTATTGATGTCATCAAATTTCCGCAATGAACGAGAAAGCGTGTAGCTCACCCAACCCGTCAAACGTCCTTTCGCCTTTTTTAAATAAAACTCCGCACCGTAGGCAATGCCTTTACCGTAGGTCAACGCGCCTTCATATTCGGCATTGAAAATAAGGTCGGCACCATTGCGGTAATCTATTTGATTGGCGAGGTTTTTATAGTAGGTTTCAAAAGAAAACTCATATTCATTGTCTTTAAAATTGCGGAAATAGCCGACCGATAATTGATCCACAATTTGCGGTTTCACGTTATTGCTGCTCGGCACCCACAAATCTGTGGGCGAAGCCGTTGTCGAATTAGACAATAAGTGCATATATTGAATGTTGCGCGTAAAACCCGCTTTCAAGGAACTCGCATCATTCAACTCGTATTTAAGCCCTAAACGAGGCTCTAAACCGCCGTAATATTTGATGGTTTTGCCGCTTTCGTAAGTGGTTTTACCCGTTGTATTGCCTTGGGCATCAAAAGTGTAAGCCGTTCCTTTGCCGATATAATCGAACATAGAATAGCGCAAACCATATTGAAAACCGATTTTTTCACTCACTTTCCAATCGTTTTGCACGTAAGCACCGCCTTCGTACGCGTATTTATTTTCAGTTTTTGAATTACTAAAACTGCTGTTTGAGCCCGCCTCTAATTTCGTGGGAAGGAAAGTATGGTGAATGATATTTACCCCAAATTTTACGGTATTATTGGTATTTGGGAAATAGGTAAAATCCTGTTTTACGTTCCAATCTTGAATGGAAGATTTTACTTTAAACTGGTTATCGCCCGCCCCGATTTTAAATTGATAATCGTAATTACTGAAAATGACGGAGGTATTCGAGAATAATTTATCGCTAAATAAGTGATTCCACCGCAAAGTACCCGTGTAATTGCCCCAATCCAAGCCAAAATTACTCACGCCCAAGACGTCGCGCCCGAAATAACCCGATAAAAATAAGCGGTCTTTTTTACCCAATCGGTAATTGGCTTTGGCGTTCAAATCATAGAAATACAATTTTGAGGTATTGATAGATGAATCCGATGATAGTTTTAAAAACATATCGGCATAGGTGCGCCTGCCAGAAATGATGAACGAGCCTTCATCTTTTTGTAAAGGTGCTTCCACTGTCAAGCGAGATGAAATCAAGCCTACACCGCCCGAGGCATTGAATTTTTTATTGTTCCCGTCTTTCATTTTAATATCCAAAACCGATGAGCCGCGTCCGCCAAATTCCGCTGGCATTGAGCCTTTGTAGAGCGTCACATCTTTCAAGGCATCGGAGTTAAAAACGGAGAAAAAACCCAATAAATGCGAGGCATTGTACACGGGGGCTTCGTCCAAAAGAATCAAATTCTGGTCAATAGCA
>JANPHO010000270.1:0-2323 GCA_031424515.1 Saprospiraceae bacterium | reverse complement strand
ATTTTAAGTGTTTATCTGTACAGTGAACCGTTTAGGCAACTCCTAAACGGTTTTTTTAAAATTTATTTTTTTGCATTATAGAAACGCATCACTTATATTTGCTTCAATAAATAAAAACAGCAGTTCAAGACCTTTTAGTACAGTGATACTTTCTGGTCTTTTTTTTGCCCGTTATCAAAAAATTAGACTCATTGGGATAAATCTTGAAATGGGCATAGCATTTGATATTGACTGAACATGATGAAATAATAGGAATTATTTTCACTGCGTTTAGAATAGACTTTATGTATTGATTTTTTAAAAAAACCGTTCAGTCAAATGACTAAGCGGTTTTTTTATTTCAATACTATATCAAATAACCCATTGATTTTGATATTTATCACCAATCCAAGGGTTTTAATATCCTCCCCTTGCAGCGCATCAGCGAGCATGGGTACTTGAGCGTCGAGCGTTTTGACAATCCACGGCATCGGTTTTTCTTTTTTGCTGCCTTTTTTGCTGCCTCTACCTACTCCATGTTCCTGAAAGGTACCGTGTCGAGCAAAGGGCCACTTCACCCGAACCACATCCCCGTAAAATTTTTTAAAACCAATGCTCACTTTACACCTCAGTATATCCTTACTGTGCCCTGCCCACATCACCCTATCCTTAAAAGGTAAAGCGCGCAATTGATACAAAAACTGCGTTTTGGTCATGCGCCCCCCACTGGATGGCCGCTTCATTGAAGCGTTGTTGATGCTGAAGCATCAGTAAATTATCACTCATAATTAGCTTTCACGAGTTCACGCCAATCAAATATTCCATTGAACCAGCCTTTTAAAAATGTAATTTGGTCTATTTGACGATATATCAAGTTACCCACATAAGTCAAGCGCGACACAAATATCAAATCCAATAACCTGAAGAGCGTTCCCAGCCTATAATTGCATCTTCCACAGGGGGCGATACTTCAACTGAGTAGTATGATGTGAGTGATTGTGAATTAAATGCGGTCAAATCCTTATTATACTGAAAGGGCTTCATGAATTATGTGGGGCTTAAGTAAACAACGTATCCTTTCAGCTATATGCATTAAGTATTAAAATAAGTACTGGTAACGAATTGATTGTATTCAAAAATGGGAAAAGAAAATACAACTGTTTCTTTAATGGCTCAAAAATCAGCTTTTAAAGCAAAAATGGCAGCATAAAGATCCCTTGTTTTTGAACACCCTACCCTTAAAAGGTGTCGAAAATTGTAGTGCGTTATTTTCATTACGAAGTTGTAAATGAAATCTCCGCCCATGGCGTTGAGGCATCCTCATGACAAACCGAGGTTATGCGAAAAGTGTAAGTCGTTTTAGGGCAAAGGTTCTTCAAATGCACTGAGTTCTTTGTTGTGTAGAGTATGATGTTCGTAGCTGAAGCGGATGGGTCATGAAAGTTTTTAGTATTGATAACCCTATATTCGTATGCAGTCGGGCTTTCTCTCCAAGTAATAACAACGTCATTCATATCGAACGTCAAAACCTGCAAATCAGTCGGTTTGATACAACTCGTATGAGATACGGGTAACCAATCTATCTCTTCATTTTGTTTAATGGTCTGTTCTTTAGAGCAACTGGATAGCAACTGGCATATTAGGACTGTGAAAATGCCCATCACTGCCCTAAGTTCACATTGTGATATTCGGCAATTGATTTTCATTATTAAAAAAATTATAGGGGTTAACAAATATGTGGCATTTCCGTTTTAAACACTTAAATAGCTTAAATAAAATGCCACGTAGAGTTTACGGAATCGGTAGAATCTACTTACAAGGGTCAGTAGAGATATTAATCATAGTGCCACCCGTCACTTTATTGCCTGTACCACAATCTTTTATGCGCTGACTAATCGGCGCACTCACAAAATTGTCGAAAGAAGCAGGTGCAAAGAAGCCTGAACGATTTGTATCACCGACAAGATCTATATCATAAGAACCATTACCAGTCCCCGTATTATTGTCAAGCACGTTCCAATGGGAGCTGGCAATAATCACGAAGCCCGCGTAGAGATTAGAAGAAGTGACGTTGTTATTAGTTTTCCAACCTGTTGCCGAAGCATCAGCTCCCGATACTTGACCACTTGGCAAAAGATAATCTGGTCTTAATCCACACAGTTGTATGCCAATACGATTATCATGGGCTGAGTTGCTAATAGCTGTTCCCCATTTATCGCTAAGAAAAGCACCCCACAACGCATTATACAACTCATTACCAGATATATAAGAACTTAGGCTACTCGAGAGCACCAAACCTGATGTTTGAAGACCTGGAGTGGTTTTCCATGCGATTGATGACTTG
>JANPHO010000269.1:0-2461 GCA_031424515.1 Saprospiraceae bacterium | reverse complement strand
CCAATTTCAAAGCTCAAAACTTGACCTTCGATGTCATGAAATTATATGCACATGAATTAGTACCTAAAAAGGGTGACGCTATGGTTCTAACAGTTCCAATAGGTTCAAGTTTGAAAGTAGAGAAAGGAAAATTAGGCGTTGCCGTCTATGGTTACAAATCGCTAATTTTTAAAAATATTTTATCTGAAATACTCTTCGCGCTCTTCGTTTTTATGATAACGGCGGTTTCCTTTTGGCTCGTTTTCAAGAGTTTTAATCAACAAAAAAGGCTGATTGAGCTTAAAAATGATTTTATCAGCAATATGACGCATGAGTTGAAAACACCTATTACTACAGTGGGGGTGGCGATAGAAGCCATGAAAAGTTTTGATGCACTTAAAAATCCTGAACAGACGAAGGAATACCTCGATATATCTAAAAATGAGCTCAATCGCCTTTCTTTTTTAGTGGATAAAGTCTTAAAAATGGCGGCTTTTGAGCAAAAAGAACCTGTTTTGACACTTGAAACTTTTGACATGGCGGAACTCGCCCAACAGGTTATCGACTCCATGAAATTACAATTTGAAAAATTCAACGCCACCGTTGATTTTGATAAAAATGGGACTGATTTCAATATAAATGCCGATAAAACGCATATCACGAGCATTATTTATAATTTAATGGACAATGCTTTGAAATATGGTGGTGAAAAACCCATTATTCGTTTAGAGTTACAATCGCCTTTTTATGAATATGTGCGTATTTCGGTGAGTGATGAGGGAGAAGGTATACCCCCTCAGTATTTGGACAAAATTTTCGATAAATTCTTCCGCATTCCCACGGGCGATGTCCATAATACCAAAGGTCATGGCTTGGGATTGAGTTACGTGGCAAGCGTTGTAAAACAGCACGGCGGAAAAATAAACGTTGAAAGTGAAGAGGGACAGGGTAGCCGTTTTTCCGTATTTTTACCTTTAATAAAACCAATAGAAGTTTGAAAAAAATAAAAATTCTCTACGTAGAAGACGAACCTTTTTTGGGTAAAATAGTAAAAGAAACCCTCGAAAGCCGTGATTTTGAGGTAAAAATGGTGGCTGATGGCAAGTTGGTGATGGGTGCATTTAATCAATTTGAGCCTGATATATGTGTTTTGGATATTATGTTGCCGAATGTGGACGGTTACACGCTCGGTCGTGAAATCCGACAACGGTTTCCGACGCTTCCCATTATCTTTTTAACCGCCAAAACACTCACCGAAGATGTATTAAAGGGATTTGAATCGGGCGGAAATGACTATATCCGCAAGCCTTTTAGCATGGAAGAATTGATAATAAGGGTTCAAAATCTTTTAAAATTAAGTTATAAAACGGCTCCCTCTAACGCTCCTATTTCGATAGGAAAATATGAATTTCTTCCTCAAAAGTATGAATTAAAATGTGGTGAGCACAGCCGAAAATTATCCCATAGAGAGTCTGAATTATTGAAAGTTTTAAATGAAAATAGGCAATATACAATCAGTAGAAAGGATATTTTAATGCGCATTTGGGGCGATGATTCGTTTTTTAATTCACGTAATTTGGATGTTTATATCACTAAATTGAGAGATTACCTAAAAGATGACCCCTCAGTACAGATTATGACGGTGAAGGGTGTGGGGTATAACTTTATTGTGGAATAGATTATAGGTTTGAATTATTCTAGTACAAATATTTTTTTTAAAATAATGTATAATATTAAAAACATGAAACAGGTTACTACTTTAGTGTTTCTTATCCACAGTCTAATGAGTTTTAGTCAAAAATTTGAAATGACTTACAGGACAACAAATGATACGACTCAAAATAAATATCTCAGCATTCTTCCTAATTCAATCATCAAAGGTTTTATTGTAATAATGCCAGGAGCAGGGACAGAACCTTATGAGGTTTTAACTGAGACAAAACTACCAATGACAGCAGCAAAGAATGGTTATGCAGTTTTTATTCCAAAACTTGTTCCTTTTAATATGGTTGAAGATACTACTGATAAAAATGAATCACTTTTGGAAAGTTTAATACCAGAAATAACGACTAAATATAATTTGCCAAAAGACAATATCAACCAGGATAAAATCAGGATAGCGAGGCAGCGTGATATGTCTATCAACAACCGCGACGAAGCGGTTTGGAGATTGCAAAAAGTAACACCCATTATTGCAGTACTGGATAAACCCAATCCTCCTTTTGATACAGTGAAGCCTTCAAAGGTTTTATTTGCTGTGCTTGGATTTGTCGGGGGGCTGATTTTTACAGCGCTCTTCCTGGTAAGCGGCTTATTGTACAGGTTTTCCAAAGCCGAGGTCTACAACAGTATTTTCGGAACAGATACTCCAGCTCCTGCAAGCTGATTAGGCTTTTCTGAAAGCCCATTTAATCATTTCTTTCCAGGAAGCTTTCTTTCCATACATTAAAATACCTGTGCGGTATATTTTTCCTGCAAGCCA
>JANPHO010000268.1:0-4258 GCA_031424515.1 Saprospiraceae bacterium | reverse complement strand
GTTTTAAGTTCGAGCCAACGTTCGTTAAAACCGTCCATCGGTTTCCAAAAAGGCGCGGGGTCGGCGGTGTGAATGATGACTGGGATGCCTAATTCACCACATTTTGCCCAAATGGGGTCAATGCGAGGGTCATCTACGGCAATCAATTTGCCATTTTCTTTGACATTTAAACCCAAATTTTTATACACTTTTAAGCCTTTTGCACCATGATTTTTTACATCATCTACCAATTTTTTAACGGCTTTTTCAGCAAAATCCGCTTCGCCTATTTTACTGAAATCTACATTCGTAAAAACGATAAATCTATCGGCGGCATTTTTTTTAATATTGTCAATTTGTCCAAATAGCGTCGCGTCGCTGGCTTGTTCATCGCCACCAAAACCACGGCCGCTTAGGTTAACCAATATTTTCATATTGAGTGCGTCCATCTGACCCGTCAACTCTTTCAGTTTTTCGGGTTTACTCATTTCAAATTGATGGTTATGGACATCAATAAAGGGGAATTTTGCCCGTTTTAATGGGTTTTCAGGTACAACTAAGGTGGATTTAGGCTCGTATTCTTCAAAGGTCAGTTTACCGTTATTGTCACCAATAGTGATGGCTTGACTGAAAGTCAATTGCAGTTGACACAAGTAAATTATGCCGAATAAGATTAATTTTTTCATGAAATAAAGTTACCTTTTGTGAAATACTGAGGGGTGCGTTAGATACTCTATGCTTTAAAGATAATAGTTTTTGGTGTTCAGAAGCATCTAAACACCAAAAACTAAACACTAAAAACTATTTTTTAGAAACATCAATCGTCTGAATAGTCCCATCAGCATTGTATTTCAATTCCGTTACTCTGACATTACGGAGGTGCGTTTTACCCGATAATTGCACATCGTGATAAAACAGATACCATTTGCCTTGGTGTTGTACAATTGAATGGTGATTGGTCCAGCCTTGCACAGGTTTTAACAAAATGCCTTTGTACGTAAAAGGCCCATAAGGATTGTCGCCGATGGCGTAGCATATATTATGCGTATCGCCGGTGGAGTAGGAGAAGTAGTATTTTCCCTTGTATTTATGCACCCAGGATGCCTCAAAAAAGCGTTTATCATTGTTATCTTCCATGAAAAGATTGCCTTTTTCGTCTACAATTTTCACTTCTCTGACTTCTTCAGCAAAGTTTTTCAAATCGGGTGACATTTTTACAACTCTTGGTAAGCGAGCCACTTCCCCTTTTTTAGGATTTTCCGTTTTGCCTTGATATTGATTGTCTTTCCAGCGTTGCAACTGTCCACCCCAAATACCGCCGAAATACATATACACTTGACCGTCTTTATCCTTGAATACTGAGGGGTCGATGCTGTAACTGCCCTTAATCGGATTTGGCTCGGCTTTGAAAGGACCTTCGGGTTTTTTACTCGTTGCTACCCCGATTCTGAAAATATCTTCCTTATCTTTTACGGGAAAATACAGGTAAAAAGTGCCATTTTTCCAAACCGCATCGGGTGCCCACATTTGGCGACCCGCCCAAGGCACGTCTTTAATATCCAATGCCACCCCGTGGTCAGTTACCTTGCCGCCTACTTTATCCATGGATAAAATATGGTAATCTTTCATGTCAAAATGCCCGCCTTCGTCATCTTCTTTTGTACCCGCTTCAATATCATGCGAGGGGTAAATGTATATTCTGCCGTTAAAAACGTGGGCAGAAGGGTCGGCGGTGTAGATGTGTGAAACCAATGGTTCACCTGATTTATAGTCCTTTTGAACGAGTTTTGAAGTACTCTTAGTTGGCTCTTTCAAGTTTTTCAAATAAGCCATACTCAAAGGAATATTCAACAATTCCTTATTGCTTTCGTCTTCAATGAAAAAATGCTTAATGCCGATTTCATTGCCAATTTTGATGATATTCGCCCAATCAGCTTGACCATAACCCACGGGCACATCGTTTTCAGCGGGTGTGCCGCCTGTCAAATCACCAACAACGCCTTTTTTGAGGTCTTTGACGTGCATGAGTTTCCAGCGATTGCCGTATTTTTTTAATAGCTCAACGGGATTTCCGCCACCGTGCGTTATCCATAAAACATCCATTTCAAATGAAACGTATTCTGGATTGGTGTTCTGGATGATATAATCCAATAAAGTGCCGTTGCTGTATTTTTGAAATTCAAAACCGTGCGCATGGTAGCAGAAAGTCAAGCCATTTTCTTTCATGGCTTTACCAATTCTGTTAAAATCTTCCACCGCTTTTTTAGCATTGTCAAGATTGAATTTACCTCTATCATGCGGTATCCAAGCACACATCACGTATTTTGCGCCGAATATCTTCGCTTTTCGGATAGTTTCCGTCGGGTCTTTTGCTAATTCATTGTAATCACCACCCGTTGAAGGAATGTTAATACCCCGCGCATCGCAAGCCGCTTTAAAATCTTCGGGCGACATACCCCGAGGATTTCCACCTTCGATTTCGGTAAATCCTAACATTTTAATGGTGTCCAATGTAGTCAAAATGCCTCTTGGAAACATATTTCTGAAAGTGTACGTCTGCACGCCCCACGGCGCTACGAAAAGAGGTTTTGGATTTTGAGCAAAAAAGCTCAGCGTAAAGCATAAAAAGAGGAAAGAGAGTGTTGTTTTTTTCATTTTTTTAGTTTCTAAGTTAAATTATCCATGCCACCGCTTGGAGCGGTGACATGGGGTTACACATTTCGTTTTTTTAATGCATCCACTGCATAATTTGCGGCGCGAGCGGTGATAGCCATATATGTCAAAGATGGATTTTGCGTTCCGGTTGAAGTCATGCAGGCACCATCGGTGACGAAGACATTTTTACAGTTATGCAATTGATTCCAATCATTTAAAAGGGACGTTTTAGGGTCTTTGCCCATGCGCACACCGCCCATTTCGTGAATATCAGAACCGGGATTAGACTTGCTATCTACTGCTCTGACGTTTTGAAAGCCCGCTAAAGTGAACATTTCAGTAATTTGCTGATTAAAATCATTGACCATTTTATCATCATTTTCAGTCCACTTAGCGGATAAAATGGCTTGCGGAATGCCATATTTATCGGTTTTATCTTTTGAGAGTCGGATATGATTTTCTTCTATCGGGACACATTCGCCCATCATCCAAGCGGATATATACCATTTGCCGTAGTGTGGATTGAGGATAGCCGATTTCAGACTTTCACCCATCCCGTCTCTGTCAAAAGTCAAAGGGCGACCGCCGCCGATTCCGATGGCATAACCCCTTAAAAAGTCTGTTTCCTGTTTTAAAATATTTCTAAACCGAGGAATATAGCCATTACTTGGGTTTTTACCGTCTGTTCTTTTATCTTGAAAACCATCATATTCAGCGTTGGCTTTGCCTCGGTAATTGTGCCACGAGAGGTATTTACCCATTAAATCATTGTCATTTCCCAAACCATTAGGGAAGCGATTGGAGGTAGAATTGAGCAAAATAGCGTTGGAATTTAAAGCTCCGGCATTGACAAAAATGATTTTAGCGTAAAATTCAATCATTTCTTTGGTATTGGCGTCAATGATGCGGACACCCGTTGCTTTGCCTTTTTTTTCATCAAAAATGATGGAATGAACGATAGAATGCGGGCGCAAAGTCATTTTACCCGTTTTCGCTGCCCATGGTAGGGTAGAGGCATTGGCGCTGAAATAGCCCCCATGTGGACACCCCCGCACGCAAAGATTGCGATTGAAACAGCCCGCTCGACCTTGTTCTTGGTGGATTTTTTGCGGTTGAGTGATATGCGCCGCTCTGGCTTGAATCAATTGTCTATCGGTATAATGTTTCGAGAGTGTTTCTTTTAAGTGATTTTCAACACAACTCAATTCAAACGGTGGTAAAAACTCACCGTCGGGCAAATGTGGCAACCCATCTTTGTTTCCCGCAACGCCAGCGAAACGTTCAACATGGCTGTACCACGGCGCCAAATCTTTATACCGAATGGGCCAATCAATGGCAAAATTATCTCTTACGGGTCCTTCAAAATCGAAATCGCTCCATCTCTGCGTTTGCCTTGCCCACATAAGCGATTTACCGCCCACATGATAGCCGCGCGTCCACGTAAAAGGATGCTCTTGGATAAAAGGCTGCTCATCGGGTTTGATTGCCCAATGCAGGGTTTCTTCACGCATGAATGAGCGAATATCGCCATAACTTTCTTTGACCGCCAGAGGCACTTGCCCCAAATGCTCAAATTCCCAAGGGTTTTTAGCCGCAGTTGGATAATCGGTGACGTGTTTGACAT
>JANPHO010000267.1:0-5818 GCA_031424515.1 Saprospiraceae bacterium | reverse complement strand
GAACCAGCCTATCCGCCTGTTTTTGCAGCGTTGGCAAATGCCTTGTACAAAGCGACGGGCAAACGTTTTTATCAGCAACCTTTTTCTAAAGATTTGCCGAGTTCGTGATTATTTGAAATTCGTAAGATTCTGTTTGATTACTATTATTCGTGAATTATAGGAGCAATTATCTTTACATAATTTTTTGCCACTTTTAAAAAATCAAAATCATGGCTAAATTCAATATAAAAATCAACGGTAAAATCCAAAAATTAGATGTTGACCCATCAACACCGATGCTTTGGGTATTGCGAGATCATCTCGATATGCCTGGCACAAAATACGGTTGTGGTATGGCACAATGCGGTGCGTGTACCGTTCATCTCAACGGAACTGCTACCCGTTCATGTATGCTGCCCGTTTCATCCGTTGGAAAAGCAGAAATCACGACCATCGAAGGTTTATCCACAAATGGCGACCATCCTGTGCAAAAAGCGTGGATTGAACACGATGTGGCGCAATGTGGTTACTGCCAAGCGGGTCAAATTATGAGTGCTGCGTCCTTGCTCAAAGACAATCCAAATCCAAGCGATGAAGATATTGAGAATTTCATGAGTGGTAATATCTGCCGTTGTGGTACTTATACGCGCATCAAAGCGGCTATTAAAACGGCAGCGGCTAAAAAATAGTTTTTAGTGTCTGGTTTTTAGTGTTTAGATTTTTTAAACATCTTGGCTATGTACTTTTCTTAAAAAAGTGTTTAAAAAATGCTGAATATGATGCTTTTAGCTTCATCAAGCCAAAGGCATGACTGAGGGGTAACTTTAAGCTCCTATTTGTACGCATTTAGCAATTTTAATTAAAAAAATTAAAAATGGAAAAGGTTAAAACAATATATAATAGGCGTTCCTTTTTGAAAGCCTCAGCACTTACAGGTGGTGGCTTGATGCTTAATTTTTCTTGGTTGTCGAATCTCAAGCCAGCCGATAAAATGGCTGTACTGAATCTGCCAGAACAATTGAGTGAACTCAATGGATATATCCAAATCACGCCTGATAATATCATTAAAATCCTATGCCCGAACCCTGAATTTGGGCAAAATGTCATGACTTCGCTACCCATGATAACGGCTGAGGAATTAGATGTAGATTGGAAAAATGTAGTGGTCGAAATGGGACCACATGACAATGCGAAATTAGGCCCCCAATTTACAGGAGGTAGCAATTCGGTGAAAATGTATTGGGCAATATTGAGAAAAGCGGGTGCATCGGCAAGACAAATGCTCATCGAAGCGGCTGCTCAAACTTGGGGTGTTCCAACAAGTGAAATCATGACCAAAGCAGGGGTTTTAGCCCATTCAAGCGGAAAATCGGCAAAATATGGCGAAATGGCAAGCAAAGCAGCGACCATGGGCGTTCCGAAAGATGTGAAATTGAAAGCCACCAAAGATTTTACAATTGTCAGAAATTCTAAGAAAAATACTGAGTGGGTAAAAGTCGTAACAGGTAAACCTCTTTTTGGAATCGATTATAGAGCAGAGGGTATGCTCATCGCCATGATTCAGCATCCACCAGCTTTTGGTATGAAATTAAAATCATTTGATGCCACGCAAGCACTCAAAATGTCGGGCATTAAAGATGTTTTTAGATTAAAATTATATGAAGATGGTTACGTGCAAGCGGGTTTTGATACACGTACATTCAACGAAATGGTGGTGATAGTCGGTAATAGCACTTGGGAAGTAATGAATGCCCGTAAAAAAGTGAATTATCAATGGGAACCCATCACCGAAACCAAAGAAAAGATTGCAGGATTTAGAGGAGATGCTAAAGAGGTGACTATTCCCGCAGGGCTTGAAAGTAGCGATAAGCACTTAGCGAAAATGGCAGAATACGCCAAAAAGCCAGCGCAACAATTAAGAAAAGACGGTGACCCCGAAGCGGCTTTTAAAAATGCTGCACAGGTTATAGAACGCACCTATACTGCCCCATTTTTGGCACATAACTGCATGGAACCGATAAATTTCTTCGCTCACGTGACAGATGAAAAAGCGCTAATGGTAGGGCCATTACAAGCACCGGGTTGGGTAGAACCCACGCTGTCTAAAATTTTAAATCTGCCACCAGAAAAAATTGAAATTCAGATGACTCGTATGGGAGGAGGCTTTGGTCGTAGAGCGTATGGTTATTATATGTCAGAAGCGGGTCTTATTTCTAAAAAAGTAAAAGCTCCTATCAAACTCATATATACACGAGAAGACGATATGGCTTACGGCATATATCGCCCGATGTACACAGCTACTTACCGTGCGGCTTTAGATAATGATAAAAAATTGATTGGTTTTCATGTAAAAGGCGGTGGTATTCCTGAACACCCAATTCACGCTAATCGTTTCCCGGCGGGTGCAGTTGATAATTATTTAGCAGAAGGTTGGGAGATTCCGTCGAACATTACAATCGGTGCTTTCCGTGCACCCCGTTCTAATTTTAATGCCGCAGCCGAACAATCTTTCCTCGATGAAGTAGCTGAAGCAATGGGCAAAGACCCCATTGATTTGCGTTTAGAATTGCTGCAACGTGCTAAAACAAATCCTGTTGGTAAAAATAACGAGTATGATGCGGATAGATATGCAGGTGTTTTAAAATTAGTGAGAGAAATATCAAATTGGGATAATCCTGCTAATAAGCGTAAAAATAGAGGCGTTGCGGCTTATTTTTGTCATTCATCGTATGCAGCGCACATCGTTGATATGGTCATAAGAGATGGTCAGCCGTATGTAGAACAAGTTTTCAGTGCAATGGATTGTGGGATTGTTATCAATCCAGATGCCGCCAAAAATATGGTTGAAGGCGCAGTTATTGACGGTATTGGTAATGCTTTATATGGTGGAATGACCTTTAAAGACGGCGTAACAGAACATAAAAATCTGGATACTTACCGCATTATTCGCCACAACGAAGCGCCTAAAAAAGTAGATGTTCACTTTGTCCAAAATGACATTGACCCAACGGGTTTAGGCGAACCACCTTTCCCGCCTGTTTTTGGGGCTGTGGCAAATGCATTGTACAAGGTAACTGGTAAACGGCATTATATGCAGCCATTTATGAGTGAAACGCCGAAATCACAAGGTTAAATGATTGTTAAAAAGACGGATGCTTGATTGCATCCGTCTTTTTCGTTTTTTTGAAAAAAAATACTGAGGGGATGTGTCAGTACATTAATTAAAATTATTATCAATCTAATTCAAAAGAAATCAAAATATTGTCACTCCCAAGAGCTTCAGCAAGCCCAGTCGTATCTGTAATGCATCCCAGTTTTGTATAACTGTATGGTGTAGATAAAGTTTTGTAAAAAAGTACCAATGTATTTGAGCCATAAATCATTAAATCACCATTTTGTATCGTTTTGGGATTAAATAAATTAATGGGTAAATTACCTTTCAAATCAGAGTATTTTTCGTTATCATTCAATTCAATCATATTGATGGTTAAAGGCAACAGTGCTTTAAATGCGGTTGCTGTTGCATTGTCGTAAAGCAGCGCCTCAAAAGTTTTAGAGCCAATTTTGATTGTCATTTGAGCATTTTTAGTATGTGTATTATTGCTTCCCTTCTTTGACTGATTTTTGATAGGAGTGTTTTTGTCACAATAACTTGATATGAAAAAAAATAAGCAAAACACGTTTAAAATGATGAATTTCATAATCATTAAATTTTTTAAGCGTCATTTATTTACTCTGATACCATTTTTTCAAAGTATAAAACGCCATTTTTTTAACACCCTTATCTGAAACCAAACCTTTGCGATTGAAAAAATCTTGTTTTCGAGGGAGCAAACGCAAGGGTGAGCGGAAATCCATTAAGACCCAAGCCGTCGTACCACGTAAAAATGAGATATTATCAAACATTTTTACCTGGTTTTCATAAATGCGATTTTGATATTCCTCTGTCCATATTTCATCTGCTTTACCATGCAAACCCGCAACAGCTTCTCCTCCAAATTCACTCATAATCAATGGTTTATCATATTTTGAAGTCCATTTTATAGTCGGTGCTTGTTCGGCAGGGAGCGTGTACCAGCCAATGTATTCGTTGCAACCCATCACATCTACAAACTCGCCCAACGGGTCTTCGATGTGTTGAAGCCCCTTGCTTGCTTTTGAAAATAAAGCGGCTGCGGTAAGTCGTGTAGGGTCAATACTTTTAGTTTTGGTAATCAATTTTTTTAAAAAGTTAAGTCTATCCTCTGTTTCGGGCGTTTCATTTGCCATTGACCAAATAATGATGGAAGCTTTATTTTTATCTCGGGTGATATTTTCAACCAATTGCGTTTCAGCTTTTGCATAAACTTCAGGTTTATCAAATTTCACGGCCCAATAAACAGGTATTTCAGACCATACCAATAAGCCCATTTCATCGGCCATACGGGTCATTGTCTCGTTGTGCGGATAATGCGCCAAACGCACATAATTACTGCCCAATTCTTTTGCCCAAGTCAATAAAGTACGGGCGTCGCCGTCCGAATAACACCGCCCTGTACGGTAAGGGGCTTCTTCATGAATACTTGCGCCTTTTAAAAATATAGGTTTACCATTCAATAAAATTTCAGTTCCTCGGGTTTCAATTGTGCGGAAGCCTATTTTATCGCTCACTGTATCAGTCGGAGTAGTGAGTTTTACAATATATAGTTTAGGGCTTTCAGGTGTCCAAAGTTGTAGTTTTTTGGCACTGATACTGAGGGGGGCTAAACCCGAAGTATCCGTTTGAAGCGTTTGTTTTACACCAAGCTCGGGGATTTCTACGGTGACGCTTTGATTTTTTTGAGTACCGTCTAACTTTACCCAACCTTTTATATCAGCCGTTTTTCCTTTTTCTAATTGGATGAAATAGTCAGAAATATACGTTTCAGGCACTTCTACAAGATTAACTGAACGGGTAATGCCGCCATAATTCCACCAATCTGTCATACTTGGCGGTACTTTATTTTCACCTCTGATATTAGCCGCACTCACCAACACTTTATTTTCACCAGACTGCAATAATGATGTTACGTCAAATTGAAATGCTGTAAAACCGCCTTCGTGTTGCCCTAATTTTGTACCATTCAAATACACAACAGCCTCATAATTCACTGCCCCAAAATGAAGGAAATAACGTTTGCCTGCTTGTGGTGCGACCGTTATTTTTTTTCTGTACCACATTGTGCCCTCGTAAAAGAAGTATTTATCATTTTGTGTATTCCAATCTCCTGGTACATGTAGTAATTCAGCAACATCCATATCTTGCTCAACCAGTTCAGTATTCCTTAAATTATCACCCTTGAACTCATATTTTACTGGTTTTCTATCTTTGACAAGACCTGAACGCTCCCCAGAAGCCACGCCGTAAACATCAACTTGTGATTGCCATTGACCGTCCAATAAAATCGTTTTTCTGCCTGAGATATTTTGCAACAAAGGCGCTTGTGCTGAAAGCGTTGAAAAAGCTATTACGTATATTAATACGACAATTAGAATGCGTTGATTTTTCATAATTCAATTGCTATTTAGTTATAAAAATTAATCTATTTTCAATAGAAAATTTTGTAAATCTTTCAAAGCGCAAAATTAGCAGTAGAATTGAGGGTAAAGTAGATGGATTTTACAAAATAATGTACAAATTCAATCCATTTGACTAAAACGATGGTGTATTTCGATACTCTATGGGTTTTAACCCTGTATGGGTTTTAAAAAAACGACTGAAACTGCTGTGGTCTTGCTGAGTGAGTTTGTAAGCAATTTCGTTAATAGGCATATCGGTTTGTTTAAGCATTACTTTTGCTTCTAATAATATCATCTCATG
>JANPHO010000266.1:0-2337 GCA_031424515.1 Saprospiraceae bacterium | reverse complement strand
TGCTGATTGAGCGTGAGGGCTTGTTCTCCTTGTATGGTCAATAGTTTTTGTTTTTCAAGTTGGTCTGCAGTGAGTTGTTGTTGATATTTGAGTTCGGTTTCTTTTTTATCAAATTCGTATTCTATTTCCTTACGGGTGATTTGTTTTTGGGTTTCGTCGCCTCTGATGCTGTCTCTGATGGCGATGTATTCTTTGTAGGTATTGTAGGCTTTTGTATAGGCTTGATTCTGTTCATAAATATCGCTCAATACGCGCAATGCTTCTCCTGCCATCTGTTTCGCTTTCATTTTTTTACTAATCTCTAAACCTTCTGTGGCGTATTTCTCGGCTTGTGTATAGCGTTCAGTCGGGGTGACACCCATTATTATTAACAAAGAATCGGACACCTTTGCGTAAAGTTGGGCTATCGAAATGAGATTATTACACGCTTCTACTTGTTTGTTGCTTAATTTTCTGGCATTTTTAAGGGCTTCTTGATAAGAACGATGGGCTTCTACATCGCGCCCTGCGGCTTGATAGGTGCTACCAAGAAACCATAAACTCACGTATGTTCCTGTTTTTCTATTCAATTCATTGCCTTTCTCTATGTTTAGAATAGCCTCATCATACTTTTTCATGGCTTTATAAGTATTGCCCAACACATTATAGACAGAGCCTTGTATGTTTTCATTATTGGTTTTTTCGGCTACTGCTATTGCTTTTTTATAATAATCCAATGCTTTATCGTATTCTAAAAGTTTACCGTAAACAAACCCCAAATGCCGATAATTAGCTGCTTTATCGTAATCGTTTCCTATCTTGTCGTTTATATTTAAGGCTTTTTGCAGACAGTCAATGGCTTTTACATAGTTCCCCAAACGGTAATAACAAAGGCCAAGACTGCCTAATGCAGGTGCTTCTCCTTTTAGGTCGTGATGCTTTTGCGCTAAGTTAAGGGACTGATTGCTGTAGCTAACGGCTATATTATCGTCCACACCTATATAAATTACGCCTAAACCATTCAAGGCAGAAATCTAAACTTATGTGTAGACTATTTGATCTGACAAAGCTATTGCACTGTCAAAATGCTTTTTGCCATTGGCGAAATCGCCTTTGTTATCGTATATCCTGCCTATGAGATTGTTAGCGTCTGCCATTTTTTTTATACGCTGCAACGACTCAAAAATGCCAAGTGCTTGCTTTGCCAAATCAAGCGTTTCAGTGCGTTTCAATTGGTCTTTAAAGTGTTGTGCTTTTACGAATAAAGCATCTGCTTTTAGTTCAATATCCTTGAAGTTTTCTGCTATTGCCAACGCTTTTTCGCTATAAGCAATGCCTTCTTTAGCATTCACTCTTATCAAGGCATCGCTCAACGCAATCATCAGTTTAGCCTTCAATGTATCCTCTTTCGGATAATTGTTAAGTACAGTCTTTAGACTATCAGCACGGGAGTTTGATTGTGAAAAGGCGGGATTAGCAACAACGGCTAAAAAAGTAAGAGTTGCCCACAGCAATGCGCTTGTTTTTAACGATAACATCGAACTAAATTTAGTTTGTTTCTTGTAAAAATTATAAAGCCGTTTTAAAATCAATGAGTACTTTATTGCGAACTAGGCAAGCAAGAACGACTCATTTAGGTTTTAAAACAGCTTTCTCAATAAAATTTTTTCCTCAAATATGTAACGCCAGAGCTTGAGGAGGGCAAGAGCATTAAAGAGTGTAAAACCAACAAAATTAGGCGTTTATAGTTGTAAGATATTCCCTCAAAGTTATAACTTCAAATAACCCATCTGTGTCAATTTGGATATCAATTCTGTGGTGTTCATACACTCAAATTTTGCCAAAAGATGATTTTTCTGATTCTGAATCGTATTGACCGCGCTTTGGGTCAGTGCGGCAATTTCTTTTGCCGTCATGCCTCTTGTCAGATATCGGGCAATGTCTTTCTCCTTAGGTGTAAGCGTGGGCGGTGGCGTATTGTCGCTTTTTTTTTTATATTCGGTCGTCAAATAAGCCAACTCCACCAGCTGCCAGAGTTCCTCTAAACCTTTGCTTTTATTGACGATACCGACAACCCCATATTCATACAAAAAATTATGTACCAATTCGCCCTGTAAACTGCTATATACTATCACTTTGGTGGTAAATTCAGCTTTCTGGATCTCCTCAAAAAGCTCTAAACCCAATTCTTCGTCAGTGATAACATCGGACACTAAAATATCAATTTTTTGCGTTTTTAACAATTTAATTACGTCATCTTTTTTAGTGGCTGTACCCACCACTTGCACTCCTTCCTTTTTAGAAAAATAGTCTCTCAATCCGTCTAAAATAATCGGATGGTCATCAAACAATGCTATT
>JANPHO010000265.1:0-6217 GCA_031424515.1 Saprospiraceae bacterium | reverse complement strand
ATTTGTGAAATATGATGCTTGACTGGTACACCAGCTTTAGTCAGAGGAGAAGCTAAAATTGATAATAATTGGGCAGCAGGAGCTCCTGCTATAGGAATTCCCGCCGATAATTTTTCAGTAAGGTGGGAAGGGATTGCCAATCCACCAGTGACGGGTAACTATGTTTTCATAGTTACTGTGGACGATGGCGTGCGCCTATGGATTAATAATGTACAAGTTATCGATAAATGGATTGACCAAGCTTCAACAACTTATACCGCAAACGTAGCATTGACTCAAGGTCAATCAGTGCCTGTTAGAATGGAATATTATGAGCGTGGAGGCTCGGCTGTAGCTAAATTGGCATGGACTATTCCAACCCTTGCCTCTCAGCCAATTGCGTTTGATGCAACTTGTCCTGTTGTGCAACCACCGGTTGCTGGATTTGATGCGACAAAATGTTACCGTATGATAGCGCGCCACAGTAATAAGTATTTAGAGATAACTTCTAACTCTACATTGAACAGTATTGTTATTCAGCAAGATGCTTTAAAAGCAAATGATCGCGGTCAAACTTGGCGGATTAAAAACTTTGATGGTACCCATTACCAAATTTCAAATGGTTTTAGTGGTAAATTCATTACTGTAGCCAATTCATCAACGGCTAATAATGCGGTTATTTATCAGTACGCCAATCAAAATACCAACAACCAAAAATGGGCTTTTGAGAAAAATACTGAGGGGTATTACTTTATTTCGCCTAAACACGCTTCTGATAAAGTCATTGACATCACAGGTGCTTCAACGGCGAACAAAGCCAACGCTATTCAATACATAAAAACGGGCGGTACCAATCAGCAATGGACGGTATCAGAAACAGCTTGCCCTGCTAATACGGCTGCTTTAGAAAGTTCAAGAGTCATTGCATTTGAAGGCAGATATGACAATGGTAAAGCCCTATTGAAATGGGTAGTTAAATCAGAGGATTTAATGGACTATTTTGATATTGAAAAAGCCAACGAAGCGGGTGAATTCAAAAGCTTAAAAGTTATCAATGGCACGAGTGTATCTGAATTGCGTGAATTCTCCTACGCCGATGAGAACCTAATAAATGGCGATAATTACTACCGTTTGACAACCGTGGCAAGCGATGGTTCATCCCAAGTAAGCCAAATCATCAACGTGAAATATGCAAAACCAGATGCGTATGCAGTATATCCGAACCCAGCTAATGATTATTTTAGCCTTGATTTATCTACTTTGGATGGTCAACCCGTTGATATTTCTATCATGGATGCGTTAGGTAAAATTGTAAAGACGGAGCATATAGATTCAGCACCACTTTCTCAACGTTTTGAAATTGGTGAATTGGAAAATGGTCAGTACTTCGTACGTATTCAATCAAAAGGTAAGAAAATGACTATGAAAAAATTGATGATAATCAAATAAGCTCACAAAAAGAGCTAAATACTGAGAGCCTGCCCCGATTGCTCGGGGGGGTACACTCTCAAAATTTTAAAAGACCTAATGCGTTTTAAATAACGTTTTAGGTCTTTTTTTTATGAAAAATTCAATGGATAGTTACTCATCTAATAATTAGTGTATTTTTGACAATAATTAACTAAAAAACTTTTGTTTTTCAAATTATTAAAATAATTTTATCGCTTATTAAAATAAATCAAAATAAAATTCTGAAAATATAAACTATGAAGCGTAGAGAGTTTCTCCAATATTCCGCCTTAGCTGCTTCTTCGGCTATTGTGTCTTCTCAATTGTTTGCGGATAAAACAACACCCATCGGTATTCAATTATGGAGTGTAAGAGACGCCATGGCGAAAGATGCTAAAGGTACTTTGGCTCAATTATCCAAGCAAGGTTATAAATACGTAGAAGGGTTTGGTTTCGGCAATGGCAAATGGTTCGGCTTGACGCCTTCAGAGATGAAGAAAACCCTTTCTGGATTGGGTATGAGTATGAGAAGCAACCATTTGATGGTTTCGACAAAGGATTTCACAAATAAAACTTTGTCCGATGACTTCAAAAAAGGGGTAGATGCCGCTGTTGAAGTAGGTCAGCAATACGTTATTTGCCCTTATATGGCTGATGAAGACCGCAACAAAGAATCCGTAAAAGTGCTTTGTGAGGCTTTCAATAAAGCGGGTGAATTATGTAAAAGCAAAGGGCTACAGTTTGGCTATCACAACCACGCTTTTGAGTTCCAAACGCGCTTGAATGATGAAACCATGTACCGCTACATTTTGGATAATACTGACCCTAAACTTGTCGTTATGGAGATGGATTTATGCTGGGCTGTCAGGGGCAAGTACAACCCGATTGATTGGTTCAGATTATACCCTGGTCGTTTCCATGCTGTACACATGAAAGATTTGGCATCTCAAGAAAAAGATGGTTCATGTATCATCGGAGAGGGCGTTGTTAATTTCAAAGAAATCATCGCTAATCAAAAGTTAGGGGGCATAAAATTATTTATCGTAGAGCTTGAAGATTATAAAAAAACATCGGTTGAAGATGTAGCAGTGTGCTACACCAATCTTCGTAAGATTTTGTAAATAGCCGTTTCAAATAAAGTAACTAAATTTCATTAAAATAAAAATGGATAGAAGAGAAGCCATAAAACGCGCTGCCCTATTTGTAGGAGGCTCTATTCTGATGCCCGATATTTTGAAAGCATGGGGAAGTCCAACTATCGAAAATAGTGCATTTCGCATCTCATTAGCTCAAGAGAATACCCTTGCAGAAGTCTGTGAAACCATCATTCCCACTACCAAGACACCAGGCGCAAAAGCCGCGGGCGTTCCTGATTTCATAAAAAAAATGCTCGCCGATTGCTATGAAAAAGCACAAAGTGATGCTTTTATGAAAGGTTTGGATAAATTGGATGCTGATGCCAAGGCGCAATTCAGTAAATCATTCGCTGATATTACTGCTGAACAGCGCATTGAATTGCTAAAAGCCGTTGAAAAACAAGCTTACGAAGATAGAAAAGCATCGCCTAAAACACCTCAATTTTTCTTCATCGCGAAGGAACTAACTGTAACGGGCTTTTTTACTTCTGAAATAGGTTGTACGCAAGTGTTGCGCTACGAACCTGTTCCTGGGCGCTATGACGGTGCAGCACCTTATAAAAAAGGTGATAAAGCTTGGGCAACGTGATTTCAGGGAGTAGATGACAGAAAAATAGAGTAAATATTTAATATCTATCATCTAAAATTCAATTTTAACATTTCGCTTTACGACTTTAACTTTTTCTTACCAATACCCCCTCAGTATAAATATTAATTTTACACTGTTTTTTAACGGGTAATCAATTTTTTATAAATTAAAATTAAGTTTCATCTGATAATGAAAAATATTCTTATTTGCGCAGTCTTCTTAGCTTTAGGATTTACAGCAAAAGCTCAAACGCCTACCATTCCAGCAGACGTTAATGCTCTATTACAAAAGCATACTTGTTACACATGCCACAATCCAACTAAAAAAATCGTAGGACCAGCATGGAAAGATGTTGCCGCTAAAAACTATACTGTCAAGCAATTTACATCGTTGGTAGCGAAGCCTGTTCCAGCTAACTGGCCTGGTTACCCTCCAATGGCGGCACTTCCAAATGTACCCAAAGCGGATATCGCTAAAATCTATGCTTGGGTAAGCACTTTGAAATAGAGTGTTCAAAAAAAACCGTAAAGTAAAGATTCAAAATGGGCTTGATTGATGTGTCATCGAACAAGCCCATTTTAAGATTTTACGTAAGCAATTCCGCGTTTGGCTTTTTTGCCCCCTAACCCCAAAAGGGCAGGGCTGTTAAGTTCTATAATATACTGAGGGGGGTGCCCTCTACACATTTTAAAAAGTAACTAAACAATAAAGTAATAAGTATGGCAAATCTGAACATAAATTCTGAAAAGAAAAAATACGACGCCATCGTCATTGGCTCTGGTGTGAGCGGTGGTTGGGCAGCTAAAGAGTTGACTGAAAAAGGCTTGAAAGTGTTGATGCTTGAAAAAGGTAAACCACTCGAGCACATCACTGGTTATGCTGACGGTCAAAAAGACCCTTGGCAGTATGAGCACCGTGGTCGCATTACCACTGCTCAAGCTGAAGATCACCCCTTTCTGAAGCGCGACTATCCTTACAATGAGTACAATGAAAAGTACTGGATGAAAGATACGGATGCGCTTTACACCGAATCTAAACGTTTTGACTGGTTCCGCCCTGACATTGTCGGCGGCAAATCCATCATGTGGGGACGCCAATCCTACCGCCTAACCGACCTCGATTTTGAAGCCAATGCCAAAGACGGCATTGCCATTGATTGGCCTTTCCGGTATAAAGATATTGCGCCGTGGTACGATTATGTAGAAGGTCACGCCGGTATTTCAGGTGAAAAATTAGGTTTGTCGCACTATCCAGATGGCAACACCTTGCCACCAATGGATATGAATATAGTTGAAAAAGACGTTAGGAAACGCATTGAAAAAGCCTTTCCAGGTCGTTACATGACCATTGGTCGGGTTGCTAATTTGACGCAAACGCATAAGGGACGGACTCAATGTCAGTACCGCAATATGTGCAGCCGTGGATGCCCTTTTAGTGGTTATTTCAGCACCCAATCATCTACCTTACCGCCCGCAATGGCTACTAAAAGATTGACACTTCGCCCACATTCTATCGTCAATTCTATCATTTATGACCCTAAAACGAGCAAAGCAAAAGGCGTTTTGGTGATTGACAGTGAAACAAATGAAAGGCACGAATTCTTTGCGAAAATCATATTTGTATGTGCCTCTACAATCGGCTCTACATGGATTTTACAAAATTCCATATCCCCTCAGTTTCAAAACGGTTTGGGCAATTCAAGTGGTGTTTTAGGGCATTATTTAATGGATCATCACTTCCGCAACGGAGCCAGTGGCACTGCTGAAGGCTATGAAGATTTCTATCTTTATGGTCGCCGCCCGAATGGTATTTATGTGCCTCGTTTCCGAAATATGGGTGGTGAAAAGCGGGATTATATTCGAGGATTCGGTTATCAAGGCGGTGCAAGTCGCAGCGGTTGGCAAAGGGTTATCAGTGAAATGGGATTTGGTGAAGACTTAAAAGAAAAAGCAACCGAACCAGGCAATTGGACTATGGGTCTCGGTGGTTTTGGCGAATGTCTCCCATATTTTGAAAATCATATGAAATTGAACCTTGATAAAAAAGATAAATGGGGGCAACCCACAGTTCATTTCGATGCGGAATTTAGAGATAATGAAATGAAAATGCGCAAAGATATGGTGAACGACGCGGCTGAAATGCTTGAAGCAGCGGGTTTGAAAAATATCACAACTTACGATAGAGGTTCTTATCCCGGCATGGCAATCCACGAAATGGGTACTGCTCGCATGGGTAAAGACCCTAAAACAAGTATCCTCAATGAGTGGAATCAAATACACGAATGTAAAAATGTATTCGTTACGGATGGCGCTTCAATGGTTTCTACAAGCTGCGTAAACCCTTCATTGACCTATATGGCACTGACCGCTCGTGCAGCTGATTATGCAGTGAAAGAGTTAAAAAAGAAAAACATATAGTAAAATTAGATACCCCTCAGTATCTATAAAAAAATCCACCTTGAGGATACTCATTGTGGATTTTTTTCATTAATATCGCATAGTTATTTTAAAACTGAAATATACGCCATCTATTTTCATCACTCTCCTATCTATGATTTTTTAAAATACAAAATTATAAATAGGTTTTATAATAAAAACTAAAATGAA
The DNA here is from genome assembly GCA_031424515.1 of Saprospiraceae bacterium. Lineage (GTDB taxonomy): Bacteria > Bacteroidota > Bacteroidia > Chitinophagales > Saprospiraceae > JAAFJT01. The sequence goes on along the minus strand of JANPHO010000265.1, from coordinate 458 downwards.
CCGCCGCACAGTTTTGAAAACTTTCACCACCACTGCCGCAGCCGCTTTCGTTTCTGAAAGCCTTACTACTCGTCTTGAAGCAGCCAATGTGCAGCTCGACAATGTAACGAAAGGAAAAATTAATCATTCCGCTTGCCGCTGGTGTTACAACTCAATTCCACTCGATGAATTATGCAAGCGCGGTAAAGAAGTCGGCTTGCAAGCCCTTGACCTTCTGAATATTGAGGAAGTACCCACTGCCCAAAAATACGGTTTGACTTGCTCAATGGTGAATCACAATCTCAAAGGATATGGTATCCCGAAAGGTTTTAACCGCATTGAAAATCATAAGGATTTAATTGCTTATTACGAAGATGCTATCCCAAAAGCAGCTAATTTGGGTCTTAAAAACATCATTTGTTTTTCAGGCAACAGAGCGGGTCTATCGGATGAGCAAGGCTTAGCAAATTGCGCAATCG
>JANPHO010000264.1:0-5051 GCA_031424515.1 Saprospiraceae bacterium | reverse complement strand
CTCTCAGTATCCGCAGCTGTATAAACTGATTTTATATCAATTTTCTCCGGCGTAGTCCACTTTTCATCGGTTTGAGGAGATGAATTTTTAAAAACGTGGCGATTGAATTGTATTTTTTTAAAATCAGGCATTTTATATTGTATTATATTTTGGTTTTATTGAAAATCAACATATATCTTTAACTTATTAGAAATAATGAGCCCTAAAAGTTCAAAAATCAAAGATAAAGAAAAAAACAGAACATATATAGTTTTCTCGATATTTTCATTTTGGCGCACTTTAATTATGCAACATGGAAACTGAAACTGTTATTATTTCGTTAAAAAAAAAGAATTTGATATTTTGTTGAAACTATTTAAGCCTTTGGCATATTTTTATAACACAAAAGAGCAACTTTTTCGTTTAAGAAGTATCTTTGAAAAACGATTAAAATTATGTATAAAATCTGGTGGAATATGAAAATTAGAAATGCGATTTTGATGACTTTAGTGGCAAGTGTTGCCTTAATGGCAGCGTTCTGCCCTAAACCCACTCCAGGTGGTAAAGAAGCCGTTTTGCTTCAAACATTAATGGCTGTGATGAACCGGATTCATTACAATCCCCAAGTGAACAATGATGAATTATCGAAAAAAATCTTCAAACTTTATCTTGACAGAGCTGATGCCGGCCGCCGCTTTTTAACTCAAGGAGATGTTGAAAAACTTAAGGTTTATGAAACTCAAATAGATGACCAGTTAAAAAATCAAGATTTTACATTTTTTAACTTATCCGTCCAGATATTGGATGCCGGTGTTTTAAAAGGTGAAAACTTTTATAAAGAGGCTCTGACAATGCCCATTGATTTCAACAAAAGTGAAACACTTGAATTGGATGGCGATAAAAAACCTTATGCGAAAGACGATACTGACCTAAAAGATATTTGGCGCCGCATGATTAAATACGAAGTGGTGAGCCGCGTAGCCAATAAAATGGACGAAAGAGATAAAGGGAAAGCTGATTTCGTGCATAAAACTGACGACGAGTTCCAAAAAGCAGCCGTAACAGAAGTCACTAAAATGTACAATGATTATTTCAAGCGCATGAAAAAAGTCAAGCGCATGGATAGATTATCTACATTTATCAACTCGATTGCCAACATTTTCGACCCGCATACAGAATACTTTGAGCCAATCGAAAAACAAAGTTTCGATATCAGTATGTCAGGTCGCTTAATCGGTATTGGTGCCCGTTTGCAAACTGATTTAGAAAGTGATTTCACAAAAGTCACTGATATTATGATTGGCGGACCCGCTTGGAAACAAGGCGAACTTAAAGAAGGCGACTTGATTATGAAAGTGGGTCAAGGAGATAAAGAAGCTGTTGATGTAGCCGGTATGGATATTAATGAAGTAGTTTCCATGATTCGTGGTTCTGAAGGTACGGAAGTCCGTTTGACTGTTAAAAATAAAGCGGATGGCAAAATTGTTACCGTTTCTATCATCAGAGAAGAAGTCATCATTGATGAAGGTTATGCAAAATCTCTTATCCTTCAATCTGATAAAAATAGTGAAAAAATAGGTTACATCAAACTACCTAAATTCTACGCTGATTTTGAAAAAGAAGATGGACACCAATGTGCAGAAGACGTAGAGATTGAAATTGAAAAATTGAAAAAAGAAAACGTGAAGGGTATTATCCTTGATTTGCGTAATAATGGTGGTGGTTCATTGCGTGATGTAGTCAAGATGTCTGGCTATTTCATTGAAGAAGGGCCTATTGTACAAGTTAAAGACCGTGACAACAAGCCTGAAATACTCAGTGATACCGACCCCTCAGTACAATACTCTGGTCCGCTTGTAGTTATGGTCAATGAATTCAGTGCTTCAGCTTCTGAAATCCTTGCGGCAGCTATGCAGGATTATGGTCGCGCTGTAATCGTGGGTTCTAACACTTACGGCAAAGGAACAGTCCAACGCTTTTTTGACCTTGACCGTTGGTCAAATGTTAGCAGTGATGTAAAGCCTTTGGGTCAAATAAAAATCACTTTACAGAAATTCTTCCGCGTGAATGGTGGTTCGACACAATTGAAAGGTGTAGCGCCAGATATTAGTTTACCAGATAACTATACACAAGTGAATGTAGGTGAAAAAGACAATGAATTCCCAATGGCGTGGTCTGAAATTAGCCCCGTAAAATATACTCAATCGGTAGCTGATTTGAAAAAAATGCCTAAAATTGCTGAAAGCAGTATGAAGCGCGTTCAAAAAAATGAAACATTCAAACTTATCGCTGACAATGCTAAACGCATCAAAGACCAAAGAGATAAGACAGAATATTCATTAAATCTGAAAGCTTATAGAGAGGTTGAATCCAAGCAAAAAGAAATAGGCAAGAAGTATGAAAACGCTTTCAAACCTATCGATGGCTTTATGGCTGAAAATATTGCAGTTGATTTCGCTGCTTTAACGGCGACAAAAGATTCATCAAAAACTATTCGCAATACTGATTGGTTAAAAGACGTGAAAAAAGACGTTCACTTATACGAAACCATGATGATTATGAAAGATTTGATTCAAAATGCCACTTTCAAAACGGCATCAGCAGAACCTAAAAAGAATTAAATTTTAGCAAATAAGAAGTCGTTTAAAATAATAATCATTTTCTGTCGGGCTTAAAATTATAGAAAAAATGAAGCTTCGCGTACTATTTTCTATAATTTTAAGAACCGACTCAAAAAGAAAATGATTATTATTTTAGATCAACAGATATGTCAAAAAGCCTTTCCAGATTTCAAAAATGGGAAGGCTTTTTATTTTTTATCACATTTTAAATGCCCTAATTAGGATATTGTAAAACTTATTGATAATCAATAACTTGTATTAAAGTTTGGCATAAAATTGTAAGCTATAAATCGGCAGAATTTGCCACTCTCATTTTATTAAAATTGATTTTATTTTTTATGTATTCTATTCAATTTCACCCTTACAGAATTTATTTTTAATCTTTTATTTCAAGAGGAAAAGCGGAAATTACTGAGGGGATTCTTTAACCTATAAAAATATTACAAATGAAAAAGAGACTCCACATCCTCACCTTATTCCTCCTCCTCACCTTTATGCTTTCAGCGCAATCTGTCATGGATTTGGCTAAAAAAGCAAGCGAAGAAACCAATACAGGCAAATATCAAAATGCCATTGAAACCTATAATCAAATCATAGCCGCCGAACCCGAAGCAAGCCATTGGTATTTTTACCGTGGGCAAGATTTTAATATGCTCAATGAAAATAAAAAAGCACTATCGGATTATAATAAAGCCATTGAGCTGGCCCCTCAGTATTTTGATGCCTATTTGTCAAGAGCCATCCTTCATTTCTCTATAAATGAGCCTGAAAAAAGCATTAACGATTACAACCAAACGCTCCGCTACTTAAAAGATGAGAGCGTAAAAGCTTTTATTTATAACAACCGAGGTAATGCAAAAGCCCTCAGAAAAGACCTCCAAGGCGCGTACAATGATTTTCAAAAAGCATATACCGTTGATAATCATTCCATTGCAGCCCTCGATAATTTAGGTAAAATCCTCAATAAATTGGAACGTGGCGATGAAGCCCTAACCTATTTTAAAAAAATGTTAGAGTTAGACTCTACTAATATTTCAGCACAAAGCGATTTAGCCTATACCTTACTTAATCTTCACCGTTTTCAAGAATCCATTGAGCAATATAATTCAGTTTTAATTAAAAACCCTAATTCACCCTTAGCCCTCAGTAATCGAGGATTAGCAAAAATGAATCTCTTGGATTATGAAGGTGCTTTAGAAGATGCCAATCATTCCCTTGAGTTGTATCCTCAAAATCCCTACACCTACCGCAATAGAGGCATGATAAAAATAGCGATGAATAAAAAAGCGGAAGGCTGCGCTGATTTTAAAGAGGCTTTAAATCTCGGTTTTACCCAAAAATATGACACAGAAGTAGAAGAATTTTATAAACATTATTGCTCTGCCACTAAGTTTTGAAACATTTAACTATAAATTTGGTTAAATTTGCTCGACATACTTACGTAAGTAGTTGAGTTAAAATAAACACCTACTTATGAGTTACTCATTTTTAAAACTATCCAAATATGACAAAGCAAAGAGCTATACCTGTTGTTGACCTTTCAAAATTTACTCAAGGAACAGCAGAAGAAAGGCAAGAATTTGTGAATGAAATAGGTAAAGCATTTCATGAAGTGGGTTTTGTGGGTGTTATCAATCATGGCATTCCTAAAACCTTAATTGATGATTTTTATTCCCTCGCAAAGGCGTTTTTCGCTTTACCCGTTGACATAAAAAGAAATTATGAAGTACCTTCCTTGGCAGGTCAGAGAGGTTATACAAGTTTCGGTAAAGAGCATGCCAAGCAATCCAAAGTAGCCGATCTCAAAGAGTTTTTCCAAATAGGTCAAGAAGTCGCCGACGGGGATGAAGACGAAGATTTGTACCCCGATAATGTACACGTTGATGAAAATCCTCTTTTCACAGCCACAGGTATCCAATTATATCGGGCTTTTGAAAAAGCAGGTGGCGCATTGTTACAAGCTATTGGCATCTATTTAAATATTGGAGAACATTATTTTGATGATAAAATTGAAAGGGGTAACTCTATTTTGAGGGCGATTCATTATCCGCCCATCACACAAGAGCCAGCATCGGCTATCCGAGCAGAACAGCATGAGGATATTAACCTCATTACACTTTTGGTTGGGGCTTCCGCAGGAGGTTTGCAACTTTTAACAATGGAAAATGAATGGAAAGATATAGTACCAGAAGAAGATGAAATTGTCATCAATGTAGGCGATATGCTCCAAAGATTGACCAATAATTATTTAAAATCCACCACACACCGAGTGGTTAATCCGCCTCGTTCAGAGTGGCATTTACCCCGTTTGTCAATTCCTTTCTTTTTACACCCCGTATCAAAAACGGATTTGACTTGCTTACCTCAAACAGTTACGCCTGAACGTCCTCTCGCCTACGCTCCCATTACAGCAGGTGAGTATCTGAATGAGCGTTTGAGGGAAATTGGTTT
>JANPHO010000263.1:0-2452 GCA_031424515.1 Saprospiraceae bacterium | reverse complement strand
AAATATTACTTATTATTAATTTATAATACCTTGTATTTAAAATTGGAAATTGAGGCTTTTGAAACCTCCGCTCTCAACCTTTCGGGAAAGCAATCTTTTGTGAGGTGCTTAAATTGTTTAGGTTAAATCTAAAGCTTAATGCTTTGAAATCACATTGCGCCTGTGTTATCCGTTACAATTGAACAGATAATTTCGATAATTAATGATAGCATGGTGTTTACTGTTTGAGTTTAAAAAATTAAGGTTAAATCTAAAGCTTAATGCTTTGAAATTACATTGCGCCTGTATTATCTATTACGATTGAACAGATAACTTCGATAATTAATGATATCATGGTGTTTACTGTTTGAGTTTTAAAAAATTAAGGTTAAAATAAATCATCAATTTTACTTCGACATAAATGCCTTTGCTCTGATTGATGATACAAAGATAGTAGGTGAAATAGTGCATAAATCAGACATATTATATAATTTAGAAAGGTTAGAAATACAATAAATTAGATATACAATAAAAATGTAAATCATTGATTATGAACTTATTAAGAATATGTAAATTTAATTTACCTTTATTTCTTTATCTTTTTAGGTTAGAACTTTCAAAATATTTTTATTAAAAAAATAAATATTTTTTAATAAAATAATAGACAAACCGATTAAAAATATGCAGGTTTTAAAGCAATACGTGGATTTGATACAACAATTCAAAGCAAAAAAGGAAGAGTTAGCTATAATTATTGGGGATGAAAAAACAATGCTTTACAGATTTTACGAAGGCATTGCTGAAAAGAAATATCTTACAGACGAGGATGCGTCGAAGGATTTGTATAACGGAGAGAAGCCTAATTATCCTGCTTATAAGACCTTGAAAAGTGAGTTTAAGAAGCGACTCATAAGTGGTGTTTTGATCTTGGACTTTAAGCAGCCCCTTTTGAATGATATACAACAAGCTTATTATACTTGTCAAAAAAATTGGGCGACTATTAATATTTTAATAGGCCGTCAAAAAACAAGAGCGGTTATTGATTTGGCTCAGACAACCCTTGAATTGGCGAAAAAATATGAACTCACAGAAGTAATTGTTAATACGAGTCGTGTATTATCATCTGCATATCATCTACATCGCCCCCTCAGTATTTTAGGTGATGAATACGCAATATTAAATAAAGAAACCTCAGAACTTTTACAAGCTGAATATCTAGGGGAATCTTTATATGACGATTTATCAAAACATTTCGTTAAAATTAAAGCTACACAACGACATCTTCAGCCTATAGCACTGGAGCATTTATCAAAATTAAAGCCTTTAATTAAAAAATATAGCTCTTATAGATTACATCTACATACTAGATTGATAGAAATAATTAGCTTCATGTGTGTCAATGACTATGAAGGCGCTTTAAATGTCTCCAATGAAGCTATTTCTTTTTTTGATAGTAAACCCTTTTCATTAAAAGCTCAAACTGCAATTTTCCTTCATCAAAAAACGGTATGTTGTATGCAACTTAAACGATTTGAAGAAGGGCGAGACTCAGCTCTCAGAAGTAGGAGTTTTATGACAGAAGGAACACATAATTGGTATAAAGATGGTTTGACATATATACAATTATGCCTTCATAATCAGCAATATACTGAGGGGTGGAAAATATATTTGGGTATGTTGACACATCCTGAAACAACCAATCAAAATCCAATTGTGAAAGAGGAACTGAATATTGTGGGGACATATTTGCAATACCTTATCAATATTGAAAAAATTAAATTGGAACGGACAGAGAGAAAATTTGTCAATGCTTTTAATTACTACGATTTTATCAATAACTCACCTGTTTTTCAAAAGGATAAAAGGGGTATGAATATTACCGTGCTCATTGCCCAAATACTGTGGCTTTTACGGGAAAAAAATTATGATTTGATAAAATCAAGGGCAGAGGCTTTGGATAAATACCGCACACGACATGTGAGTAACGACGATGATACTTTTAGGACGAATATGTTTATAAAACTGGTCAATCAGCTTGAAAAAGGGCAATATCGCAGGAAAAGAGTAGAAAAAAGGTGTGAGAAAACCTTAGAAATACTCAAATCTACACCCATCCAAATCCATAACCAAGCTTACGCTACAGAGATTTTGCCGTATGAAGATACTTGGGATTTGATGGTTAAAAACTTGAGTTGATTGAGATATTAGGATATTGAGATATTAGGATATTTGGAGGGTGTAACCAAGATTTGTAGAAAACTATTTAAAAATCGTACATAATATTTTGAAGCTTTTATTTGTGCCACAATTACGTGTATGTTACCACGAATTTTACGAATTTTACGAATTTTACGAATTTACGAATTTAACCAATCTACGTGTTGACAATTTTAGCTAATTTTACTAATAAATTGCCCTTAAGGGCAATTTTAGTGACATTTGACATGATTTTTTTGTCAACACGTAGATTGGT
>JANPHO010000262.1:0-5205 GCA_031424515.1 Saprospiraceae bacterium | reverse complement strand
AACCATCAAATTTACATTATCGCGCCGCCACGCATTTTTATCCGTAAAACCTCTACTCTGTTGCGCAAATGTGGCCGAATCACTAACCGTTAAACCTGTTTGTGGATATGGGTAAAAATAATCATCAAAATGCACGGCATCTATATCATATCGGCGCACCACATCCATAATAACGCTCGTAACATAATTCCTGACTTCAGCTTGACCGGGGTCTAAAAATTTTAAATTTCCATAAGTGATGCACCATTCTGGACGTTTCACTGAAACATGGCTTGAATCTATGCTGGATGAAGTAATACTCACTACCGCTCGATAAGGATTAAACCAAGCGTGAAATTCCATACCGCGCTTATGGGTTTCATCAATCATAAATTGCAGCGGGTCATAACCGGGAGATTTGCCTTGTTTTCCAGTCAACCACTCCGCCCACGGCTCTATTACACTCGGATAAATGGCATCGCACGAGGGGCGAACCTGCACCACTACCGCATTGATATTCGATAATTTATGCTGATTGAGTTGCGCCACAAATTCATCCCGCTGCTGTTGAGCAGTCAGCGTTTTTGAGGAAGGCCAATCAATATTGGAAATATGAGATATCCACACTGCTCTGAATTCCCGTTTGGGTTGGGCAACAAGAGCCTCTGTTAGAAATAAACAGAAAAGTAGAGTTAATATATTTTTCATTTGATAATGATTTTAAAATTCAAGGTTTTAATGTATCCCCCTCAGTATAAATACCTTTTCATAGATTTTGAAAAGGGCAGAAAAGCTTTTGGTTAAACTAAAGTCGAAACGTAACTTTAGTTTTACAGACCTCGTTCATTTATCATATTTTTCAGCTCAAACATACTGAAAATTCTTAGTAATGTTAAATGTCATATTATGGCTTTAATAATATGGCTTAATTTTTTCATTCATATTTCGACGTATCCATATTACTCATTTTCAAATCACTTAAAATCATGACGTTTCTCAAATCACTTTTCCCTTCTTTTTTTCTACTTTTTTTATCAATCCAAGGCCATTCTCACAACAGTCCGCCCGAAATGGAGTGGGATAAAAACTTTGGTGAAGATTTACGTATGACTTCTTGGCCAGATGATGCAACTGCTGCCGCCGGCGTAATTGGGCACTTTGGTCATTTAATGATGACCGAAATAAATGGAAGCCGGTTAGGTTTTGAACTTCGTGTTCATAAAAGAATCAAGATTTTTAAAAAATCGGGTTTGAGCGAAGCCAATATCGAAATCCCATTTTATAGAAAAAATGATAGTGAGTTTGTGAAATTCCTAAGGGCTCAAACCATTACGAAAGCGGGTAAAAAAATCCCCGTAGATACTAAATCTGTTTTTACTGAAAAATTCAATGAAAATTGGTCGGTTCTAAAATTTGCATTTCCGAATGCAGAAGAAGGTTGTATCATCGAATATGAATACGAATTGACCTCAAGTAACCTTTTGGAGCTTCACGAGTGGTATTTTCAAGAAAAAATCCCAACAAGAGCCAGTGTGTTGAATTTAAATATAGAATCAAGATTTGAATATAGCTTTTTATTTCAGGGCGAAAATAACCTCCGCTCTACTAAACCTGTTTACACTACTAATGCAGCTCCTATTCACACCCTTATCAGTTTTTATGTCAATAATTTACCCGCACTGCATGACGCGTCATACGTTTCAACTTTGGATAACTACTTTACCCGCATCCGTTTTCAGTTAGCAGTCAATTACCTTTCAAATGGTCTAAAAGAGCAAATTTTACCTGATTGGGAAAAAACATCAGAAAAATTGTTAGATAATGAAAATTTGGGTAAAAGATACTTGAAAAAATCGCAGTATAGCAAAGTATGGGAAAAGGTAAAACCACTTATCAATCCTACAGATTCTATGGAAGCTAAAGCTAAAGTGTTATACGATTGGGTCAATCAAAACTTCTCATGGAATAATAGTTATTCCTGTTGGTCTCAAAAATCAGGAAATGAGCTCTTAGTCAATAGTAAAGGTAATAGTGCGGATTTGAATTTATTGCTCATCGCTTTGCTGCGAGAAGCCGGAATTGAAGCCAATCCCGTGTTATTAAGCACCCGAAAACATGAAAAAGTATATAAACCTTTTCCGATAATAGACCAATATAATCAAGTCATTGTTCATGTAGATAAAGGAAATAATTCATTTATTTTGTTGGATGCAGGCAGTGTATTGCGTCCGATAGGCACTTTGAGCGTGGATGATTTAAACGACAGTGGTTGGTTTTTAAAGAAAAAAGACAGTAAATGGATCAATATCGTCGCGCCAATGAGTGAAAAGACCGTATTAGCCCAAATGTCACTTGATGAAAATGGAGATTGTAAAGGTACTATCAACAATCAATACAAAAACCACGAAGCATTAATAGAACGCAGTATCCTTTTTCAATCTGATTCAAAAAGTACTGAAGTAGCTTTTAAAAAGAAATCTGAATGGGTCATAGATTCTACTCAAGTCGAAAATCTTGAAAAAGTAGATTTACCATTAAAAGAGACAGTGACGCTACATATTCCTAATGCAGCCCAAAGCAACGGTGCATTTATTTATTTTAAGCCCGTTTTATTCTCCAATTGGGAAGTGAATCCTTTCAAATCACCGAGTAGAACATATCCTATCGAGTTTCCATTTCCCTCAACAGAAAATTATACGCTCACCTTGACTTTGCCCAAAGGCTATAAAATAGATGAAATGCCTAAATCAGTGAGTAATATTTTTCAAGGCGGTGAAGCGGGCTTTCATTATGCTATCACGCAGATTGAAGATAAAATTAATCTAAGGATTAAAATACAGATTCGTAAAGCCGTTTATGAGAGTAAATATTATGACCAACTGAAAGAGCTTTTTGCTCAAATAGCAGCTAAATTGGATGAACCAATCGTTTTAAAAAAGATAAATGAGTAATCCTAAATATACTTTTTAAAACCATACATAATTTTTTTAGCCACGAATTAACGAATTTCTCCAATTTAAATGTTGACAAATTAGAGCGAATTGCACTAATAAATTGCACTTTTAGGGCAATTTCGAGAAATTAGATTAAATTTAGTCAACATCTAAATTGGAGAAATTCGTTAATTCGTGGCTAAATTACTTTTATGTATGGTTTTAAAATATACTTTACATTAGAGAAATTTTAAACCTTTCCCTAACGTAATCTCTGGATACCCCCTCAGTATAAACCACATTTTAGGCGTTATTCAAAGAAAAAAGTCTCGTAACACAGTGCGTTACGAGACTTTTCCTAAATATTTAATCCTAAGGATTGCCTTCACAGCCTTTAGTCGTTTTCTAATCGGCAATGATGGCTTTCTTTTTAGTCAATATTCGTCTTCATTGAAGAAGAAATCGTCTTTACGAGGATAATCAGGCCAAATGTCTTCGATACCTTCGTACATTTCGCTTTCGTCATCAATTTCTTGCAAATTTTCGATAACTTCTATGGGTGCGCCAGAGCGGATTGCAAAGTCAATCAGTTCGTCGCGCGTCGCTGGCCACGGTGCTTCTTCAAGAGATGAGGCTAATTCAATCGTCCAATACATATTAAAGCAAATTTAATTTTACGAAAAAGGCGTTTTAAAAAATATTGTTTATTTTTTTAAACGTTTTAAAAAATATAAAAAATACAGGTTGCAAAAGTAAAAAATAGATTTAACAACTTCAAAATTGAGTACAATAAAATTTAAAGAATTTATAATCTATGGATTGAAAAATAAATAAATTAAGTTCCAATATAGGACTCTAACGTTTGTAAAAGTCACTTTGTTATAATAATTCCATTATAATTATTTAAGGATATTCATAGAAATCAAAAAAGCGGGATCTTAAGACCCGCTCTTTCGACTAAAAAACAACATTAAAAACTTAAATATGAAAAAATTCACATTCCAAATTAAAGTATAAGCATAGCATCGCCATAACTATAAAAGCGATACCCTTCTTTCATGGCTTGCTCATAAGCCTCCATCACTAACTCATATCCGCCAAATGCCGCTACCATAATCAATAAACTCGATTTTGGTAAATGAAAATTCGTAATCATGGCGTTTGCCACACTGAAATCGTAAGGTGGATAAATAAACTTATTTGTCCATCCCTCAGCTGCTTTCAAAAGGCCAGTAGAAGTCACCGAAGATTCCACAGTTCTCATCACGGTTGTACCCACCGCACATATTTTTGTGTGCTTCTCTTTTGCAGCATTCACTACATCCACCGCCTTGTCCGTAATTTTGAAGTATTCAGCTTCCATTTTATGCTTTGAAAGATCCTCAACGTCTATTTGACGGAAAGTACCCAAGCCAATATGAAGCGTCACCTCTGCAAAGTTAACACCTTTTAATTCAAGTCGTTTCATTAATTCACGACTGAAATGCAAACCTGCCGTTGGAGCCGCTACTGCGCCATTTTCTTTTGCAAAAACAGTTTGGTAACGCTCTTTATCGGTTTCGTCAGGCTCACGACCAATATATTTCGGAAGAGGCGTATTACCCAAATATGATAAATCTCTTTGAAATTCTTCCTCATTTCCATCATATAAAAAGCGGATGGTACGGCCTCTTGAAGTGGTGTTATCCACAACTTCTGCTACCAAAACTTCGTTACCTTTCTTATCTTCAAAGTACAATTTGTTGCCCACACGAATTTTTCGAGCTGGGTCAACCAATACGTCCCACAAACGAGCCTCATGATTCAACTCACGTAGCAAAAATACTTCTATTAATGAGCCAGTTTTTTCTTTCTTTCCAAAAAGGCGAGCAGGAAATACGCGCGTATTATTGAACATCATCACATCTCCATCATCAAAGTAACCAAGCATATCTTTGAAAATTTTATGCTCAATTTTACCAGTATCTCTATGAAGAACCATCATGCGGCTTTCATCACGATTGGGTGCAGGGTACTGTGCAATGTGTTTTTTATCCAGTTCAAAATTAAAATTAGAGAGCTTTGTCCTCATCGTCTATTTATTATTTCTTTTATATCAGTTTGATTATCAACGACTTACATAAATTTACGTAAAATCGAATGCAAAAGTACATTATTTTAAAGGGAAGATTGCAATATAGAATATCGTTTTTTATAAAAATGTTTTACAAAATACAAAATTAATATTGAATACCCCCTCAATAAGGAGGCGTTTAAAAATAAATACTGCTATCGTCGGGCTGAAAAATATACA
>JANPHO010000261.1:0-14240 GCA_031424515.1 Saprospiraceae bacterium | reverse complement strand
ATATTTTTCGTCCAGCTTCGTCATTAAGTTTAGAATGAAGCATGTGACATTACATATCGAATCACCTATGGCTGACGCCCAAAATCGTCAAATACAAGAAACTGTCCGCCGCGAACGCGGACGTTTGCTGGCTTTTATCCGCAGTCGAATCCCACGACCAGAGGACGCTGAAGATATTGCACAAGACGTTTTTTACGAATTTACGGAAATGTACCGCCTCATGAGGCCTGTTGAACAAATCGCTTCATGGTTGTTTACAGTGGCGCGGAACAAAATTACTGACCGTTATCGGAAGAAAAAACCTGTTCTTTTAGAAGATGTTTTCACATTTAAATCCAGCGGCGATGACGATAATGGTTATCTCCTCGACGAATTACTCCCCGCAGCCAATGTTCGCTCAGCTGATGTGGAAATGATGCGCGAAACCATCATGGAGGCTCTTATGGAAGCTCTCGACGAATTGCCCGCCGAACAGAGGGATGTGTTTGTGCAGCATGAGTTAGAGGATAAAAGTTTCAAAGAGATTGCCGAGGCGAGTGGCGTCACCATCAACACTCTTTTATCGCGTAAAAGATATGCGGTACTCTATTTGCGTGGTAAACTGAAATCATTGTACGATGATTTATTGAACAATTAAGTAAGTATTTAAAATAACCGACATTTTAAGTCGGCTCTTAAAATATCGATTACTTTAGACGCTTACTTATATCATGCATAACCATTTAAAAATTATTTGTAGAATTATAATAAATTAAAAAATATGAAAGGTTTCTGGGTTTTAAAAGGTCTTAAAATCCTCGTTTTGATGGTCTTCTTCGTTGCTTTATTCGGTACAGCAGTGATGTGGCTCTGGAATTGGCTGATGCCAAGTCTATTCAGCCTGCCTTACATTTCATTCAGTCAAGCCATTGGGTTGACTGTGTTGACTCGAATATTATCGGGTGGATTTCGTATGGGCATGGGCATGGGTGGCAGCCGTGAACATTGGGCGCAAAAACGCCAAATGTGGGACAAGTGGTCATCTATGTCATCCGAAGAACGTCAAAAATGGAAAGAGGATTGGAGAAGCCGTTGCCAACACAGCCGTCGAATGGGTTTTAAAAACCAAGAAGAAGAAATGGGTGGCGACCAAATTTAGATAGTTATAGACATTAGGTGTTGATATGGAGAGCCGAAGAAAGTCAAATTTTTTCGGCTTTTTTAATAAAACGATTCTTTAAAAATGGGTAAATAAGTACTGCTAAGATTATCAATGACGCTCCAATGTAAAATGAAGGCGTCAGTTGTTTATCTTCTTTTAAAATAAGCCAAGCCAATAAAATGCCATACACTGCCTCCAAATTTATGGTCAGATTAGAAGCAAAAGCGGATAAATGGCGCAATGACCTCAACGACAGCATAAAACCCAAATTGGTACATAATAATGCTAAAACGAGTAAATATCCCCAATCCGAATTGGAAGGAATGAAGTGTGCGTCTTTATAGTACATGTAATAAAAAGGCATCAATACAGATAAAAGTAACCATCCTCCACCCAAATTAAGGAACATCATACTGAGGGGGTCGGCTTTTTCCACATTTTTTTTATTTAAAATAGAAAACACAACGGCTAAAAATGCGGATAATAAACCCACCATAAAACCCAATCCCATCCCCGAAGGAAGGCTGCCGACTATCAGAATCATGGCAGGAATGATTAAAACGCCCAATATAACTTCATATCCCTTGATTTTTTGACGTAAAATAAGCGGTTCTAAAAAGGAGGCTTGAAAAGAGGTCGTCGCAAATGTAACTAAAGCCACTGAAGCATTTGCCAATTTGACGGAACCAAAGAAACTTACCCAATGCAGAGCAATAATAAAACCCGTACCGATGAGTTGAAAAATAAGGGAGCGTGATAATAATTTAATTTTACTGAAAATCCTACCATATATCATCAAGGCAATGCAAGCAACCAAAAGGCGCCACCACACCAAAGCAATGGCGGGCAGCTGTATGTAGCCTCCTAAAATAGCGGTGAATCCAAATAGAAATACGGCGAAATGTAATTCAAGGTAAGCTCGTTGCGTGTTGTTCATTGAAATGGCAGTTGTCAGTGGTAGTTAGAGTACTTAAATAAGCCTTTTTAAAATTTCGGAAGGGTGAAAATATATTTTTAAACTAAGAAAGTGTAATTTTGTTAATCTTTTTGAAATTACAAAAAATTCAATTAATATAAATATCCAAACTTTATGGCAATCCAAGTAGGACAACAAGCACCTGATTTCACGCTGATTTCTGATGAAAAAAAACCAGTAAAATTGAGTGATTTTAAAGGAAAAAATGTCGTTATCAATTTCTTTCCAATGGCTTTTACAGGTGTTTGTACAACACAGTTGTGCGATGCACGTGACAATATGAAGAAATATGAAAAACTCAACGCTGAAGTATTGGGTATTTCAGTTGATTCACCTTTTACTTTAGCTAAATTTAAGGAAGATAATAATTATACTTTCCCGTTGCTTTCTGATTTCAACAAAGAAGTTTCTCCGCAATATGATGCTTTTTACGAGCAATTTGCGTTGGGTCTGAAAGGTGTATCGAAACGTGCCGCATTTGTTATTGATACTGAGGGGGTAGTTCGTTACGCTGAGGTATTGCCAAGTGCCGGAGATTTACCTAACTTTGCAGCGATAAGAGAAACCCTCGAGAATATATAAAAATATCCTTTAATTTTTATTACAAAAATGAACCCGTTTTACGAAGAAGTAGCTGTTGAAGAGGAGATTGACCTCGCTGATGAATTATCAGATATTGGGAACGATGCGTATCTCCTCGTTTATAATGATGACGTCAACTCATTTGATTGGGTAATAGATTGTTTCACTGAAGTATTGGAACATTCTTCCGACCAAGCCGAACAATTGGCTTACATCATCCATTTTAAAGGAAAAGCAACGGTAAAAACCGCACCTTATTCCGTCTTAAAACCTAAAAAGGATGCTCTGACAGATAGAGGACTTTCTGCCGTCATTGAAGGCGGAGATGATTCGGATAAATAATATTCATCTTTGTAATAAATAGTTGGGCTAAAATAAACGCTGCTATCTTTTTAAGTCGGCTCTGAAAATCATACAAAACATTTCGCTTTGCTTCGCGTTTTGTATGATTTTCAGCCCGACGATAGCAGCGTTCATTTTTTTACGCCTGATTGGATATCAAAACTTTGTGAAGTTTATGCTTCACAAAGTTTTTTTATATTTTAAGGCTCATTTAAAAATCATCACTCATTTTTTATCTCATTTAAGATGCCAGCAATTTGGCTTTCATCCACCGAAATATATTTCCCGAATCCTGAAAGTTTTGATACACCTGATGTGGTAGCGGTAGGAGGAGATTTAGAACCTGAGAGATTGCTTTTAGCGTATAGTTTAGGCATTTTTCCTTGGTATAACGAAGAAGAAGAGCCTATTTTGTGGTGGTCGCCTGATCCACGCATGGTTTTATTTCCCGATGAATTAAAAATTTCGAAGAGTATGCGCCCTTATTTCAATCAAAATAAGTTTCGGGTGACATATAATCAGGATTTTAAGGGTGTCATGCAAAACTGTATGATGAATAAAAGAGAAGGGCAATCGGGTGGCACGTGGATTACCGAAAGTTTAATCAAATCATACAGTGCTTTATTTGAAATGGGGTATGCACAATCCGTAGAAGTTTGGGCGGGCGATGAGATGGTGGGCGGATTGTATGGTGTGCGCTTAGGTGAAATTTTCTTTGGCGAAAGTATGTTTGCAAAGGTGCCCAATGCCTCTAAATTTGGCTTTATTTCCTTCGTCAACCAGCTTATTACTGAGGGGGTCAAGTTGATTGATTGCCAACAGGAAACGCCACATTTGACCAGTCTTGGTGGGCGCGTCATATTAAGAGAGGATTTTTATAAGATATTGAACTCAGCAGATTTAAAAAATCGAAAAAAAGATATTTAATTCTAAATTTAAATGCTTTGATGCGAAATTCGAGTTTCGCTTTACATTGTAAAATAATTCAGCATGAAAGTTATTGACCCACAGACCACTCCCCTGCTCGATTTTTATCAATTTATGATTGGTTCAATAGGGCCTCGCCCCATTGCATTCGTGAGTACGATGGATAAAGAAGGCAATGCCAATCTGGCACCTTACAGTTTTTTTAACGCCATCAGCCAAAATCCACCCATGGTTGTTTTTTCGGCAGGAAGACGCGTCCAAGATAAAACGAATAAAGATACCCTTGAAAACATAGAGGAAACGATGGAATGCGTCATCAATGTCGTGAATTACAACATTGTTCGCCAAATGACTTTAACGAGTGTTCGGTATCCAAAAGGGGTGAGTGAATTTGAAAAAGCGGGTTTGACGCCCATTGCTTCAGATTTGGTTCGTCCATTTCGGGTAAAGGAATCACCGACTCAGATGGAATGTAAAGTTGAAAGAATAATCCCATTGGGTACTGAGGGGGGCGCGGGTCATTTGATGATTTGTACCATATTGCGGATGCACATAGATGAGCAAGTTCTGGATGCCGAAGGGAAAAGAATCGACCCACAGAAAATGGATTTGGTGGGTAGATTGGGTAAATCATATTACACCCGAGCGCATGGAAATGCTATTTTTGAAATTGCTCAAGGTGAAAAACCAATGATTGTCGGCTTTGATGGTCTGCCAGAAAGCATTCGTAAAAGTGAAGTTTTAACGGGAAATAATATTGCTCAAATTGCGGGCTTATCCGAATTGCCCACAAAAGAGGATATTTTAACAGTAAAAAAGGATAATCGCGTGCAAAAAACGCTTTTTTCGGGCAATATACTGAGGGGTCTGCATTTATTGGCTCAAGAGGAATTGCAAAAAGGGAATACTGATTTGGGGGTAAAATTGGCTTTGCTGGGAGAATATCTTTAATGGGTGATGGGTGATGGATAATGGGTGATGTTGTAAAAGTTTCATCACTCATCACCCATCGCTCATCACCCATCATTATTCGCCTATATTAATTTTTATTCACCTTTTTTCTATCCGCTACATTAGAGGCTTTTTCAACTTCATCGTACGTTTTACGAATAGTTAAAGATTTTTCATCTTTATCCATCATAACCAATACTTTATATACACCTTCGCGTTGAGCTGACATATCTATAGACAATGTATTCAATCCGTTAGAAAGCATTTTGGTACCTTGCCATGCTATATTTCCTGCACCATCTACAAGTTGTAATACAGCACCACCTTCTTTCATGGCATCGATGGTAAAATCAAAAGATTTATTAATTGTTTCATTTGAAAGCTGCACAAGCATAACGTTGGCTTCAAGCTTTTTCTTTACAGTCAAGACTTCGGTATAGCTAAATGTGCCATCAAAATCCACTTGTTTGATCCGATATGATATTTTAGGGGCAGTCGCTTGAGGATCTAAAAAATTATATTTCTTAACTGTTTTGGAATTGCCCGAAGCTCTTACGGTGCCTACTGCTTGAAATTCCGCATTATTATCTGCTTTTTCAAGTATAAACATTGAGGTATTGTTTTCAAAGGCGGTACTCCAAGAGAGCATGATACCAATCGGGAATTCTTCGGCGCGAAGCATTTGCTCGTAGGTACATTCTGCTTTTAGGGAACTGATAGTAAGCATGAATAAGCCTACCATAAATCCTGTCAATTGAGAATTGATAAATTTTTTCATCGGTATAATTAGTTTAAAACGTGTGTTTAATTTTGTTCGGTAAAACATAAACCAAATCACGCATTTTTTTTTGAAACTATTTTGACCGTTTTTGGAGATTTTGTGACGTTAAAATCAGTTAAAGTTTGTTAAGATGATTTTAAAGTTCTTGCAGTAAAAAAGGAATTCAGTTAATTTTAATTTTTATATAAATCCACTTCAAACTTTCAATAAAAAGTTCAGTCCAATGCAGAAGTTGTAAGTTTTGTAAGTCTCTTTTTTTACTTCTTAAAATGAATCTAAAAACGTACCAAAATGAAGAAAATGACAATAATAAAAAACCTATTTGTGGGATTCACCATTTTGAGCATTTTTAGCTCATGCAGCCCTGAATTGCGCCCTTTTACAAGCAGATTATTGACAGAAGGCAATTGGTCGGATAGCGAATTAAAGAAAATTCAGTTCTATTTATCCGATGATATCGTCATTAATCGGGTTTTGACTGAGGGGTCGAGCGAGATCACATCGGGCAGCATCAAAATTGTGAAAGGCGAAAAAATTGAGGAAGTGCGTATCCCTCGCGGTACACCAGGCGTTTTTCTTTTCAGAGCCAAAGAAGATAATTTCGCCATTGGCTTCGATGCAACGTCGGATAAACGATATTTAATGTTTGGGGCAAATCCTAAAAAACAAGGAACTTATGTACTTTTAGCCTCAGAATGGAAGGATAGACAAGGAAAAGTACGCTTTGAAGATAAATTTTACTTCACTGACCCCAACAGCGCATGGGCAAATTTGATGGTAGATTTAAGAAAAATAAGGAAAGTAGAGGTGGCTTCAAGAACCGTAAAAGGGCGTAGAGTGGATTGATTTGGTTATTTGAGGATTTGGTTATTTGAGGATTTGATTTGCATTCTCAAATTCTCGCATCCTCATATCCTCAAATCCTCAACAAACGTGATAAGTGTGACATCACTCATATCTTTCAGTTTTTTTTCAAACCATTTTACAGGGGCTTGGGTTTTATCGCCAGTAGCGGTATCGCACTTGAAAAAGATATAATAAAGTTGAATACACGGTTTTATTTTATCGAAAAGCATATCCAAACGTGCCGAAGCTTGCTCGGGTTCATCTTCTAATACTTCTAAGCGCCAGCAATAATAAGCTTCATCGTGTAGTTCGATGATATCTAAAATGACCGAATCATCGATGTAATTTTCAGCAAATAGTCGGGCTAAAATGCTGTGGTGTTTTGTCCAATCACGGGGCGTGCTTTTATCTTCAATGTATTTAAAAGTATCATGCAACAATGTGATGATTCGAAGCTTTTCACGGTCAGCATTACTGAGGGGGGGATGAACTCTTTCAAGATTAGAATAAATTTCAGGGATATGGTAGAGCACTTTGCCTTCAGGATGACCATAGCGCGGCTCACCCCACAGCAAGCCATCTGTGACATCGGGTTGACTTATGAGCGTCCACTCTAACTCTGTTTCTGGTAGCAAAATATTGTGAAAATCTTGCTGTCCTAATTGCTTTCTATTCATACTTACACCAAATACTAACTATCATTTTTAAAAGTATAAAAAAAAGTTCAAGACTGGAGATAATGTAAAAAATAAATTATTCAAAATAGCTGTAATTTATTGAAAATCAATTATTTATATTTTTTTATTTACCCGTGAACTAAAACAAATTCCCCTTTGTTTATCTTAAAATACTGGCAAATTATTCACATCGGTTGCTTTCTGTTAAACTTTAGTTAAAATCAAATTATTCAATCAACAAGAGCCACTAAAATTCGTTTAATTTGCATATCAATATTTTACAAGATTAAAAAAATATTTTTAAAACCACAAAATTAAGCAACATTATGAAAAATCTGTTATCACTTATTGGCGCAGGATTGATAGGCGGTTTAATAGTGGTGGGGGCAATGCAAATGGCTGGTAAGAACGTTAACGTTGCACCCAAAACCAACTTAGCTAAATTCACAAGCGACAATACTACAACTTCGGGTGCAATTGACTTAACTGGCGCCGCTACTATAGCTTCTCCAACAGTGGTGTATATAGAAGCAGCTGAATCAAAAACTAACGCCCAACGCCGTGCTCAAGAGTCATACGACAACGATCCATTTGCTCAATTATTCGGCGGCTTTGGATTCCGTATGCCACAGAAGAAAGGAACGGGCTCGGGTGTTATTATTGCCAAAGAAGGCTATATCGTTACCAACAACCACGTGGTTGATTTTGCAGATAATGTAAATGTAACATTGAGCGACAACCGCAAATTCACAGCAAGAGTAGTAGGCACAGACCCTAAAAACGATATTGCTGTATTAAAAATAGAGGCTTCAGATTTAACTGCTATCCAAAAAGGTAATTCTGATAACCTTAAAATCGGAGAATGGGCTTTAGCGATTGGTTTCCCTTATGATATTGGTACAACCGTTACTGCAGGTATTATCAGTGCAACGCACAAAAAGATAAATACAAGTGAAAGAAAAAATGTAATGGAAGATTTCATCCAAACGGATGCCGTGGTTAACCCAGGCAACTCGGGTGGTGCATTAGTGGACGCTCAAGGTAGATTAATTGGTATCAATACGGCTATCCAAACGCGTACAGGTAGTTATGAAGGATATTCTTTCGCAATTCCTGTCAACACAATGACTAAAGTAGCAGAGGATATCATCAAAAATGGTGGCGTCAGAAATGGCTCAAATAATTTAACGGCTCCTCAAGCGAGTTCTAAAAATCGTCCTGCGTTGGGTATCCGAATGATTAGTGACGAATATTTTGAAAGAGCAGTATCAGAATTGGAACTAAATGTATCATCTGGTGTTATAGTATCTGAGGTACTGAACGGCGGTTCTGCACAATATGCAGGAATACTACCAAATGATGTGATTGTTAAAGTGGATGGTTCTTCGATTAGCTCTACCGACGATTTGCGTTCGAGAATAGCTCAATCAAAAGTGGGTGATGTTTTGAAAATTACTGTTTTTAGAAATGGTAAAACTAAAGAAATCCCAGTTTCACTGAAATCTTAGTCCCCCTCACCGAGTAATCGGGACGGGTCAGTATTTTAGCTTAATTTGACTGTTTTCTGACAATAGAATTAAGTGAGTGGTGAACTAAATGAAACGTATAAATGTTTTATAACATAAAGAGACTTGTTTAAAGTTGGTTTTTCGTTTTGTTTTGATGCGTCTGGCCCCTGTGGTTGGACGCTTTTTTTATGCCCCTACCCTTCTTATGTTCTTTTATAAATTACAGAATGCTTTCCCGATTTACTCAGATTTTTATAGCCTACTCCTTTTCTTTTAAATTTAAAAATTGTAACTTTGCGCCGTTTTTGAAGCAATATTGAAAGAATTTTATTTAAAAATACGCGTAAGTAGTTTGGCTAAAATAAACACTGCTATCTTTTTAAGTCGGCTCTATAAAATGTAAAAAATACTCCGCTTTGCTCCGCATTTTTTACATTTTACAGCCCGACGATAGCAGCCTTTATTTCTTTACGCCTACTTATCAACGTATAGATAATTACCTTAAATATCTTTAAAACTGTTTCTAACATCTAAAGTCTATCATCTAACATCTATTTAAATATGGGAAGAGCGTTTGAATATCGGAAAGCCTCTAAAATGAAACGGTGGGGCAACATGGCTCGCGTGTTTACTAAAATCGGGCGTGAAATTGCCATTGCTGTAAAAGAAGGCAGCAGTGACCCTAATTATAATCCCCGTTTGCGTTTGGCAGTACAAAATGCTAAAAAAGCGAATATGCCTAAAGCCAATGTAGAATCAGCCATTAAAAAAGCGTCAGCCAAAGATTCTGAAAACTTTGCAGAGGTCGTTTATGAAGGCTATGGGCCCAATGGTATCGCCTTCCTCGTGGAAACTACCACCGATAATCCCACGCGAACAGTCGCTAATATCCGTATGCATTTCAATCGAGGCGGTGGTTCACTTGGCACGAGTGGTTCGGTGGATTATATGTTCGATAGAAAAGGCATTTTTAGAGTTAAAAAAGACGCTATGCCTAATTATGAAGAACTCGAATTCGAGATGATTGATTTTGGCTTAGATGAAATAAAAGTGGAAGAAGATGAATTGCTCATTTATTGCAATTTCACTGACTTCGGCTCTATGCAAAAATTTTTAGAAGAAAAAGGCATTGAAGTAGAAGAAGCCAGTTTGGAACGCATACCCAATATTACTAAAAAACTAAGCGACGAAGAAGCCGAAGCAGTCATCAAATTAGTGGATAGATTTGAAGATGATGATGACGTAGCGAATGTGTTTACCACTATGGATATGACGGAATAAATGAATTAGGCGACAGGTATAAGGCGACAGTCGACAGTCTTTAAAAAGTTTTAAAATATACCCCTCAGTATTTGCATCATTTTAAGCAAAATACTGAGGGGTATATTTTTTATGCAGAACTGGAGTTCCGCTTTACTCAAAAAAAAGAGCTTGACCTCTCAGCCAAACTCTACCCCAAAATCAGTATGAAAAAACAGTCTTTTTATTTTTAGTGCTTGTTATTTGTGCTTGGTGCTTAGTACATACAATATGCCCCAAGCACTAAGCACCAACAACCAAGCACTAAACTATCCTTTTCCAGATTTTACACGGTTTTTCTCATCTTCTAAGCCCGTTTTGCGTTGGCGAGCACCTTGAACGTTTTTGTTTCCGAAGCGGTATGTGAAATTAGCTTTTAATTGCTGCCCTTCCCACGTGCCTCTTAAATCCATTCTAAGATTACCCAACTCCGTCACACCATTCCAACGAGCCGTTTTGAATACATCAGAGAAACTCAACTTGATTTGACCATCGCCATCCCAGAATTTTTTAGAAACCCCGACATTCATAACGCCTTGTCTGCCAGATAATAAGTTGCCCCAAAGTCCTCCGAAGTTATAAAAACCATCTGCTTCAATTGTCCAGCTTTTAGGTAAAGTGAATGATTGTTGCATATATAAGCCGCCACCGCTGGCTTTCAAATCCACATCTTTACCTTCGCCTAAGTTGGCTTTTAATTCCGTTTTATTCCACCATATATTCAAGTAGCCATTCCACCATTTTTTAATCGGAAGCGGTGTACCTAAGCTCAATCCATACGTTTTACGGTCAGCCAAATTCGCTTTTGTGATAAAGAATGAGGTTATGCCGTTTCTAACGTCTTGATCAGTGTATTGGGTAAAAAAGTCCTTAGTAGTCGCATAATTTGCTGATAATGTAGCAAAACCCATGAAAGTATAGCCCAATTCAGTTGTATGCGTATATTGTGGGCGAAGGCGGGTGTTGCCTTTTTCATAAGTCAATTCATCCAAACGATTTTCAAATGGATTCAAATCTTGATAGCTTGGACGATCCAATGAATAACGGTATGTCAAGTTAAAAGCATGTTTCTTACTCAATTGGTAACTGAATGCCGCCGATGGAAACACGTTGAAATACGATGTATCCACATCTTTATATTCCCGCGTTTGCTTCGTTTTCAAATCACCTTTCGAGGTCGTACCTTCTGCACGCAAGCCCAATTGAACGCCCCATTTGCCTAATTGCGTATTGTAATTGGCATAAGCTGCTTTAATACTCTCTTTGTACGTGAAAAAATTAGTGCGGCTTGTATCCAAAAAGTCTTTATTGCTGATGACATTGTAGAAATCGAAATTATTCTTAGTTGTCACATCTGAAACTTTGAAACCTAAGCCTAATTTGCCCGCTTTTGGATTTTTTTTGCTCAAAGTTTGCTCGTAATCCGCTTTTAAAGATTTAATATCAATATCAGTACCCGTCATATTGCGGTAGATACGAGTCGTTAAATCCACGGTTTCATTGCCATTTTTATAAAAATTGGGCAAATAACTTGCATTATCATTGCGGAACAAACCATAATCAGCATCTACATTCAACTCATGCCCCATTGTGTCAGCGAAGCGATAATTCACGTTGTAATTAAAGTTTTTATTGTTCATATTACTACTACCGCTCGCCCGTAGAACAGAATCACGAGTGATAAACTCATCAGTACCCAATTTAGTACGACCAATAAAGGTTGAGCTTGTTGATTTAAAAGTTGGGGTACCCACACCACCATTGAACAATACCCCAAATGTACTTTTAGAATTCAAGGTATAATCAGCACCCGCTTTAAAATTATGGTCATCACTTGTCCAGTTTTGGTCACCATGTTGAATCCACAGGTTATCATACTGTCCATTGTTTAATTTTACGCGATTATTGAGGTCCATCGTGTTGTTCCAAGTACCATAATTATAGCTATAGTTGCTGAAAAGATTCCACTTTGCACCCCTATAATTCAAGCTACCCGCAGCATCCATTTTAGGCGTTATCCCTTGCGATGCACCTAAAGAAACATTGCCATTAGTGCCCAATTTTTTATTCTTTTTAAGGCGAATATTGACAATTCCTGCATTACCCGCCGCATCGAAGCGAGCACCCGGGTTAGCAATTATTTCGATAGCCTCGATATCAGCAGAGTTTAAACCTTTTAAAAATGCAGCTAAATCTCTGCCACTCATTTGGCTCGGCTTGCCATTGATATATACCAACACATTGGATTTACCTTTTAATAAAATGTTTTCATCCTTGTCAACCTGCACACCCGGGCTTTTGCGAAGCAATTCCAAGGCACTCAAACCTGTAGCATTAGGGCTGTTTTCAACATTAAAAACCGTACGGTCGGCTTTTACCTCTATCATAGGCTTACGTGCTGTAACTGTTACAGCCTGTAACTCTTGGTCGAGTGAAGCCAATTGAATAGTCTCTATCGCATAATTACCGCCTTGATAATCAAAAGCTTTTGATGAGTAGTTTTTAAAACCGACTACGCTTACATTGATATAGTATTTGCCATTCGGGCTACTTTCTATCTCAAATTGTCCTTTTTCATCAGTAATTGCACCTTTTATCAGAGTAGAATCTTGCGCTTTCATCAGCATAACAGAAGCAAACTCTTGAGGTTTTTGAGTTGCATCATTCACGGTACCAGTAATTTTTTGTGCTTTAAGTTGGAAGCTCGATAGGAGCGTTAATAATAAAATAACAGTCAGGTAATTAATTTGCTTTTTCATAACTAAATTTAAATTTAAGGTGATTTCTAAATGTTTTAAGTGGTCGCGTCCAGTTGTAAATTGCTTTTTCATGGCATAAATGACTTTGTTTTTTTGAGGTAGTGCTTCAGTATATCGTTTTTAAGTTAAAAACTTTAATACTCAAACACCCCCTCAGTAAAATAGCTTTTTCATGATGCAAAGTTGATTGCGTTTTGTCAGTTACTATTCAGTTTTCCGATAAATGACATTTAAAAATCGACTTCCCCCTATTCTTTTTTTTCGTTCTCGACGAATAGACGTTTTTTCTCGATTAAAATGTATGAAAGGGAAACCCATTTTATAAATCATTGATTATCAATACTTTTACCAATAAATCAATTATGCCAATAAGACTGAGACAAAGACTTTTTTGTTACAGTAGAGTTGCACCACTTCGGATTAACGTCTATTTTTCATGGACAGACGTTTTAAAATTAAAGACAAACGGCTATCTCACCCCCCCGAGAAATCGGGGCAGGCTCTCAGTATTTCATCAAATGAGAGGATACTTTACTTCTTTTTACCCATCCACGGAATCATAAAACCTCTGCCAGTAGAGAAAGAAGTACCCTTTATTTGACCTTTTTCAATATGACCCGAGTGGAAATAAGTACCCGATTGATCAGCCGTAGTGAAGGCGAAATGAATAATACCCCAATCAGTGTTTATTTTTCCATCGTTAAAATCTGTCCCGTAAAAAACACCCCTCAGTAGCCCATCTTTAAAATCTTTTATCTCAAAATCTTTTAAATACGGCTCCGATTCGGGTGTAGGGCGCAAATCCAATTCCCAAATGCCTACGAGGGATTTCAACAATCTGCCTTGAGTTTCTTCCGAAGTTTCTTTTTTAAAGCGGTAAATATGGCGCATTATAAAGGACTGAGTTCCATCGTATTTTACCTCTTTCAAAATCGTGAGCGAGTCATTTGCGAAGCGAAACGTTTCACGGATAAGGGCTTTTTTATCATTATCCTCACCATTTGTCTCCATCACAAGCACCTTCTCTTGGGTTTTACCGCCATTTTCAGAAACAATTTTGAAAAGCATATTAGCCCACCGCACTGCATCGCCCTTTTTTGTAATGGCAATATCGCTATCACTGTACACCAGCGAGCCATCTGGCTCGGTGTAGATATAGGTTGATTTTATTTTATTGTCAATGATTGCGGCGTTCATGAGGGTCTTGAGTTTCACCATGGTTTTATCATCGTGGTAATCAGTGTATTCCAGTTCACCTATCCAATTACCTTGCAAAAAAGCAAGTTGATTAATGGTCAATTGACTAAAAATGCTGTGACAAAAAGAGCATGATATGATTATAATAATGATTAAATTTCTCATTTTTAAATTTTTAAAAGGAATGATTAAATTGATTTTTTACTTAGCGCATACTAATTCCACTATTTTATTATCGTCATTTTGAGATAAAG
>JANPHO010000260.1:0-2541 GCA_031424515.1 Saprospiraceae bacterium | reverse complement strand
ATTTATACGTAATTTTTTAAAAATTAGTGTAAAATCAGTCAATTTCAGTGTAATCAGTGGCTAAACGGAGCGTAAGCGACTATCTCGCTAAGTAATTACGATTTCATTAAAACGTACCCCCAAAAACGGTTTTTAATTCCTTGAATTTATCGGCTTTAAAAACCAGACATTGCTCAAATTCAATCAAAGTATTGTCCAAAGGTTTATTGACGATATTGGTGATATTATGGGTATCAAAAAACGATGGTACAAAGGCGATGCCCTTGCCCATACCCACCAATTGCGCCATAATTTCGAGCGATGAAACCTCTTGAATGATATTGGGGCGGCGATTGAAACCCGCTTTGATGCAATGCCTTTCCACTTCTTCTAAAATGGGGTGCACAGAGGCGTCAATTTCTATCCATCTTTCGTGGTGAAGATCCTTCAGTGATATTTTTTCCTCGTTGGCTAAAGGGTGATTTTGGGATAAAATAATGCGAAATTGGCTCTTTTTTAATGAAATATAATCCAATTCAGTCTGATATTTAATCGGCAAAACCGAAATCCCGAAGTCAATACTTTCATCTAATAATGCCTCTTGAACACTTAAAAAAGTGGGTAATTCTACAATTTTTATATCCCAATCAGGAAAATTTTGTGAAAACAACGCCAACGTATCCAATATCCGTTGTTCTGTAAGCATCCGATAAGTGCCTAATTTGAAGCTTTTTTGTAGTAAAGCGACATTTTTAAGTTGTTCCTTAGCTTTATTGCACAGTTTCAGGATTTGTTGAGCATCTTTTAAAAACATTTTACCCTCTTCCGTCAATTCCACTTTGCGGTATATTTGCCTTTTGGCTTTTATGAACAAATCCACGCCCAGTTCCTCTTCTAACAACTTGATTTGCTGGCTCAATGCGGGCTGCGAAACCAATAATTTGCGCGAAGCACTCACAAACTGCAAATCCTCTGCCACTGCCACGAAGTATTTTAACTGCCTTAATTCCATTTTAAAATGTCTACTAAATTGAAAACTATTCACGATAAAATAGTATAAGTAAAACTTATAACGAAGATAAGAAATAGTATTTGATTGCGCTATACTGAGGGGGTACATTTGTGCAAAGTCTATTTTTAAAATGAAAAGTAGTTACTTAGTCGGATAATCGCTTACGCTCCGTTTAGCTACTGATGACACTGAAATAACTGATTTTATACTGATTTTTAAAATTCAGTAAATCAGTGTAAAATCAGTCTTAATCAGTAAAATCAGTGGCTAAACGGAGCATAAGCGACTATCTGACTAAGTGTTTACAATAAAACTTAATGTTCCTAACCAAATAGCCAATCAATTTATGGTAAAACAATTTTTAGATAAAACAGATTTTGAACAAAATAGCGATGGCTATTACGATTATTCCCAGAATCAATTAATGCGTCAAGATTATGCAGCCTACACAGCCAATGATTATGCGGTGTGGAAAATCCTTTATAATCGACAAATCAGCAATTTACCCCAAAAAGCCACGCAAGCTTACACGGATGGAATTGAAATGGTAGAATTTAGGGCTGATAAAATACCTAATTTTGAAGAAATAAACCACCTTTTACAGCCAATAACGGGTTGGAAAATCCGAGTAGTGCCAGGTTTGATTCCCAATAAGAGCTTTTTTGAATTGATGCGCGACAAAAATTTCTGCGCCACAACATGGCTTCGACACATTGACCAATTGGATTATTTAGAAGAGCCTGACATGTTTCACGATGTTTTTGGGCATATTCCATTACTGACTAACCATAATTTATGCGATTTTTTGGTACAACTGAGCACCATCGCTTTAAAATATATTGATAATGAAGAAGTTATAGAAGCGGTAGCCCGTTTATATTGGTACACTATCGAGTTTGGCTTGATTCAAGAGGAAGCGGGATTGCGCATTTACGGTGCAGGGATTTTATCGTCGAGTGGAGAAACTGATTATGCTTTATTGAGTCCAGAGCCGCGAAGAGTGCCATATAATGTCAACAAAATCATCCAAACGCCCTATATCAAAGACCGGTTTCAAGATATTTATTTTGTAATTCCATCTTTTGAAGCCTTATTTTTATCCATCAATGAAGTAGGGGATAGCATTGGGAGAATTGCGAATAAACAAATGAATATTTTATAACAATAGTTCGTTAGTTTTTAGTTTTTGGTGTGTAGTGTTTAGACTTTTAAAAATAAATTCCGATTTTTTTTATTAGGACAATTTGAAATTTTATTTTAAATATCTAAACACTACACACCAAAAACTAAAAACCAACGAAATAATGTAATAAAAAAAGCCTAATATATTGAACAAGTCAACATATTAGGCTTTTTAAAAGGGAGAATGATGGGTCTCGAACCCACGGCCTTCGGAACCACAAACCGACGCTCTAACCAACTGAGCTACAATCTCCAGATGAAAATAAAAGGCATTGACTTGGTTATATCAATGCCCTTGCGGAGGCGCAGGGATTCGAACCCCGGGAACCCTCTCAGGTTCGGCAGTTTTCAAGACTGCTGTAATCAAC
>JANPHO010000259.1:0-2627 GCA_031424515.1 Saprospiraceae bacterium | reverse complement strand
GTTTCGATAATACGGGCAAAACATTGAGTCACTTCATCCATAATCGGTGCCCAGTCACTATCTTCGTGAGGGAAAGTGAATTGTATGGCACTCTGTGGTGCCCATTCTGATGGTAATATTCTTGACATAAAAGCTGTGCGGAACTCCAGTTCCGGATTTAATTGATATTTTTACGGAACTGGAGTTCCGCAGTACGGGTGCAAATTTCTATTTTTTTAAGATAAAAAAGGTATTCATGCGGAGTAAAACTTAATTGGTCGAAATAAAGTTGAATTCCGTTCAACAATTTACCTTTGTAAACGTCTTTAGTATTCGTTCGTTTAATTTTTTAATCTAAAATAACAAAATCGTTTTTTCAATGAAAAATGTAATCATGCTCTTCGCTGCTTTATTGCTAACTGTAACAGCATCTGCGCAAGACCCTAAAAAAGGCCCTGCACCAAGCCCTGCGGCTGTTGCTGAAGGCAAAATTGCTGGAAAATCAATCACTATCAATTACGCACAACCCGCTGTAAAAGGTCGTAAAATTTGGGGTGATTTAGTGCCTTTTGGCAAAGTTTGGCGTACAGGCGCTAATAATGCTACTGTTATCACTTTGGATAAAGATGTAAAAATCGAAGGACAAGCGCTAAAAGCGGGCAAATATGCTATTTTCACCATTCCAAATGCTGATGAGTGGACCATCATTTTTAATAGTAAATCCGACCAATGGGGCGCTTACAGCTACAGCGACAAAGACGATGTTCTCCGCGTGAAAGTAAAACCGGGTAAAGCAGCTGCTTTCACTGAGCGCATGACTTTTACCGTTGATACTAAAATGGTAAATTTAGCTTGGGAAAACCTTGCTGTGGGCTTTAAAGTTGAATAGTTATTATGTAATATTTGACTCCCGACTTGGTTCAATTCGATTTTCAGAATTGAACCAAGTTTTTTAATGAAAAGCATATACTTATTTAAGTAAAAACGTAGACACTTATTTACTTAACACTTTTAATTCTTCTTCTAAAACACTGATTTGTGGCTTGTACGCTTCTTCTATTCCTTTAAAATAATCGGGATTTTGAAGCTGAATTTGGTGCATCACTAACCCCCTCAGTACTTTATCTTTTCTAAACTCATCCACGGATAATTCATCTGGATTGACCTTTTTTACCGCCAAATACATCTTATTTTCCAGTTTTACGGTCTCAATCGCTTTCTCCGTTACGGCATTATCGCGAACGGTGAGTTCCCGTATGACATCGTTGATGCGAGAATGATACTCCTCCCCCAACGCTTCTATCTGTAGGTTCAATTCTTTGATACGGGCATCCTTTTGCTGCTGTTCAATGAGGCGCTTGACTTTCTTTTTTTCATCCTCAAACGCGCGGCTGGTGTATCTGTTTTTAACTGCATTAATGAAAAAACCAGCGAAATTATCTTTCACTTTCCCGGATTTTTCCTCCCATTGCGTGTAAGCCAAGCCCTCCCGAATTGCTGCTTCGGGTTGAGTATCCACCAAAAGATTGAGCACTTCTATGCTCACTCCCCAGTGCTTAACTTGCGTTAAAATCTCATTAGCCAACTCAGAATTGATGATGGTTTCACCATAATTTCCACCTGCTAAATTGGCAGAAGTCTCTTCTACCATGCCAAAATTTAAGGTTGGTTGCAGTATTTTTATCTTCTTTTGCTTAGGCTGTTGCTCTGGGAAATTCTGTTGAATGTTGAAAATCAAAACCTCCACTGCTTTCCCCTTTTTCACTTCCGAGTACGTGAATTGAATATCCGTAAAAGCCTTCAAATCCGTTTGGGCTTTATCAATAACCCTATCTTTAAAATGCCCATAAAGCTTATATTCCCGATTGATTCCCAAAATCTCCTTGAGTTCTTTGACCGCAAATTTACGTTGTCCAATGCGTTCATATTGCTTCAATAACTCATAAATTCGAATCGAATATGTACTCGGAAGTTTCAAAATATTCTTCACATCATAGACCAAAAAGCGGGATTTAAGCTCCAAAAGATACGGTTTCATCTTCGGATGAAAAGAAACTTGCACAAATTTCCCCTCTTCATCGTGCAAAAAAGTTTCAAGTCCCGCTACCACGGGCGTCTCAAATTTCATGGTTTTCCCATCTTCCGTTTTGTTAAAAATGGTTACGATTTTCTCCATTAGTTTGCGTGCACCCTGCCTCAGCCAGCGGTAGGATTCCTTATCCCCTTCCAAAGCATAATCCTTTATAAAGTCTTTTAAATAAATTTTATAGTCTTGAAAATCGGCGTCCTCAGTTTCAATCATCGTTATCATTTTACTGAAAACCCGCATCTCCCAAATATCAAATTTATACCGAGCCTCAACGAGTTCGTTGGCTTTTTTAATCAATTTTACTCGATTATTGGGCTTTTTTACCTTTATTAATTTAGCCATTTTATGAAATAATTATTAAAATTGGGTCTTTTTTGTCCAAATGCTTACCCTAAATATGTGATAGTTGCCTGAAATATTAAGAATGTATCCCTAAATATGTGATATTAATTCCCTAAATTTGTGATAATTGGCAAATATAATAATTTATTTAAAAATACTTACCCTAAATATGTGATAGATACCCCTAAATATGTGATAGTTGACCCCTATATATGTG
>JANPHO010000258.1:0-1699 GCA_031424515.1 Saprospiraceae bacterium | reverse complement strand
GTTGGAACATGGATTGTTCCTCAACACCCTCGCAATATTTCAAAGAACCACTACAAATAAAAGTAAAAATAGATTCATGTCCTCTTAGGGAAAATCCTAAAATTGCTAAAGGAGAGTGCTTTTATGAAGATGGTGATGAATATTACAATAAAAATAGCAATATCGTGGGAATATATGAGAAAGGAAGTATTGGTTTGGGCTGGGCAAAAGAAAAAGATAAAAATGGTATTTTATGGATTTTAACAGAGATTCCGCTAAAAAACAGAATCTCTATTAAATCGGTTTATGAATGGCAATACTCAGAAAATGAATATTTTATTGGATGGATGCAAGCTGAACATTTAGATATTTTGAAATAATACCCCCTCAGTATAAAAGCTATTTTTAAATTAAAATTCAACGTTTTAAAAATTATGAAAATAATAAATACCGCCTTGTTAATGAGCTTATTGATTGCATCGTGCAATGCTCCAAGCATTGAAAACCAATCAAAATCCGTCAAGCCCATTCTCGGAACGTGGAAACTGCTGACGGGCGTTTTAATTGAAAAAGGCGATACAACGACCACCGACTATACAAAAGATGTTTCTTTCATTAAAATTATTAACGATACACATTTTGCTTTCATTCAACATGATTTAACAAAAGGTAAAGGTGCAAAGCCTGTCTTTTCTGCGGGCGGCGGTAGCTATACCTTTTCAGATAATACGTACACCGAGCGCCTTGAATATTGCAACGATAGAGCGTGGGAAGGCAATGATTTTAAATTCACTGTTAGCATTAAAGGGGATACATTTATCCAAAAAGGCGTAGAAATAATTGAAAGCGAAGGGATTAATAGACTAAATATTGAGACGTATATTAAGGTGAACAAGTAAAAAAAATTACAGAACGCATGTCAGATACAAGAGAAAAATATTCTTTTAAAGCAGTGCTATACAAATACATTCCAGAAGTCATCGTCATATTTCTGGGTATTTCAATATCCTTTTGGTTTGATGAATGGCGGGATAATCGGAAAGACCGTGAGACAGAGCGTGAAATTCTCCTCAATCTGAAAGCAAACCTTGCTCAAGATACAATGCTTTTAGGAGGCACAGCTGATATGGGTGAAGGCTTGGTGAGAAGTATTCATAAGCTGATAGTTTTTAAACAAGATACTGAAATTGCAGATAGTGTAAGTTTATTTATTGATATGGCTGGAAGTTACTTGGGATGTCCGACAAACCAAACGACATACGAAGAAATTAAACAAAATGGTCATACGAGTCTCATTCAAGACGATACACTTAAAAAAGCTATTTTAGGGCATTATACAAGTTTAGTACCTTATGTAAAAGAATGGTGTGATGTTGATAAGATGCATACCATGAATCAACTTATCCCCGAGATGAGTAATTATTTCCCTGTGGTTTTTGATTCAACAAATATGGTTGCTAATGCTCAAAAAGCAAAATTTTTAAAATTGCCAAAATTGAGACATTTATTACTCACAAATGTGGCTTATAAGAAAGAAGCTACAAAAGCATTAAACATGGCTACTGCAAATTCAAAAAGGCTTATTGCCAGAATTGATAAAGTTTTAAAAAGTAAATAACCGTCATGGAAAAAGAAATATTAGAACGTGGTCTAAATCTTAACCGCCGAAAATTTTTATCAAGTCTCGGCATTGGCATCGGTAGTGCTGCTTTGGGTTCGT
>JANPHO010000257.1:0-5155 GCA_031424515.1 Saprospiraceae bacterium | reverse complement strand
AATTTATGAGCCTTTTTATTAGAAAACCACTCGACCAAATTTTAGCTCAAGCCGCAGACGATGAAAAAGGTCTGAAAAGAACGCTTGGCGCTATGAACTTGGTTGCTCTTGGCATCGGAGCGATTATCGGTGCGGGACTTTTTGTCCGTACTGCCGATGCTGCGGCTAAAGCCGCGGGTCCCGCAGTTACATTATCTTTTATTGTAGCGGCTATTGGCTGTGCTTTAGCGGGCTTATGCTATGCAGAATTTGCATCTTCAATCCCAATCTCAGGTAGTGCTTATGCTTATGCGTATGTAACTATGGGTGAATTAGTAGCATGGATTATTGGTTGGGCATTAATTATGGAATACGCTTTGGGTGCTGCCACAGTATCCATTGCATGGAGTGAATATCTCAATAAGTTGCTTGGGATGCGAATACCCTTTGAATGGTGTCATTCACCATTCGAAACCAGTGTTGATGGTATCGCGGGTATTATGAATTTTCCTGCACTGATTATTTTATTTTTGCTAACTTTACTTTTAATAAAAGGAACACAAGAATCCGCTTCGGTTAACGCTGTAATTGTTTTCTTAAAAGTAGCTATTGTACTGGTATTTATTGCAGTGGGTTGGGGTTATATCAATCCTGCTAATCACGTTCCATATATGATTCCAGAGGGTACAGTGGGTCATGAAGGCGTATTTAAACATGGCTGGGGAGGTGTTCTTGGCGGTGCTGCTATTGTATTCTTTGCCTTCATCGGCTTCGATGCAGTATCCACAACCGCTCAAGAAGCCAAAAACCCAGGTAAAGATATGCCAATTGGTATTTTAGGCTCATTGGCAGTTTGTACAGTTCTTTATATTTTATTCGCACATGTTTTAACTGGTGTTGCAAACTATACTGAATTTGCAAAAGCAGGTAAAGAAGCATCAGTGGCTTATGCTATTGACACTTATATGACTGGCTATGGCTGGCTATCCACCTTAGTGACAGTAGCAATTTTGGCGGGCTTTTCATCAGTAATATTGGTGATGTTGATGGGTCAATCTCGTGTATTTTTCTCTATGTCAAATGACGGATTGATACCTAAAGTATTTGCTGAATTGCATCCTAAGTTCCGTACGCCTTACAAATCTAACTGGATTGTATTTGCTTTCGTAGGTGCTTTCGCTGCATTTATTCCGGGCAGTTTAGCGGGTGATTTGACCTCATTTGGTACTTTATTGGCGTTTGTTTTGGTTTGTGTGGGCGTTCTTTTACTTCGTAAAACCGACCCTAACTTACCTCGACCTTTCCGTACTCCAGCAGTAAACATTGTAGCGCCTTTAGGTGCATTTGTCTGTATCGGCATGATTGTCGCTTTGGATAAGTTTACTCTTTTAGCTGCCTTTGGTTGGATGGCTTTAGGACTCGTTATCTATTTTATTTATGGAAAAAATCATAGTAAATTAAGACAATAGTCTTGATTTTATATTAAAATAGAAAAGGCTCTCATTATCATATTGATAATTGAGAGCCTTTTTGTTTTATTAAAACTGGTAAGATGCTATTTTATAATTTACAATTCATTGATTATCAATATTTTGCACATCTAATATCTACTTATACTGAGGGGTATCAAAGGTGTCTTTCAGCATGATAAGAAGAACGAACCAAAGGACCACTTTCCACAAATTTGAACCCTTTTGTCATACCTATTTCTTTATATTCAGCAAAGACGTCGGGATGAATGAATTCAGCCACTTCAATGTGCATTTTAGTCGGTTGTAAATATTGACCGAGAGTGAGGACATCACAACCGTTTTCAACTAAATCATCCATGGCTTTATACACTTCCTCTTTCAATTCGCCTAAACCGAGCATGATACCCGTTTTGGTGCGTTTGCCGTACTCTTTTGTTCTTTTAATTTGCTCCAAGCTGCGTTCGTATTTGGCTTGAGGTCTTACCTTTCTATAAAGGCGACCGACTGTTTCCATATTATGCGATACTACCTCTTGTCCTCCCGAAATCATTCTTTCCAAAGCTTCCCAATTGGATTTTACGTCTGGAATCAAGGTTTCAATAGTTGTTTCAGGAGAAAGTCCCTTTACATTGACGACAGTTTGAAACCAAATTTCAGCGCCTCTATCTTTTAATTCATCTCTATTTACGGAAGTTAAAACAGCATGTTTTACACCCATTAATTTAATGGCTTCGGCAACTCGGCGTGGCTCATCTTCATCATATTCACTCGGGCGACCCGTTTTAACGGCACAAAATGAGCATGAACGGGTACAGGTATTGCCTAAAATCATGAACGTAGCAGTGCCTGCACCCCAACATTCACCCATATTAGGGCAATTTCCACTCTGGCAAATTGTATGGAGATTGTAGGTATCTACAAGGTTTCTTACTTTTTTAAAATCCTCACCAATTGGAAGTTTCACACGCAACCACTCAGGGCGAGCTTGGCGTTGTGGTTTGGACTCAGTAATGGGCAGTTCTATCATAAAATGACCTTAAAATGATTGAAAATTTGCAATTTTAAGAAGATTATTATTAAGATTGAAGATTAAAGATTAAAGATATAAGATGAAAGAAAGTGAAAGCCTCTTTAATCTTATATCTTTAATCTTCAATCTTTTTCAAAATTAGTTCCTCTTACCTAACTGCAAAGATACATAAAGGTTCATAAAATAAGGTCGATTCTCTTCGCTAATCATAATTGGAAGTTTTTTAGGGAATACATCGAGCATAATCCCCACTTCCATAGCTCTTAAAAACTCGTCAAATGCACCCCAATCGAGGTGAAGTCCCAACTGACCATGCACGCCTGGGATGATAGAAGATTCACTAATGCCTTTTAACAAAGAACCTTTTCCTCTAATTTTGTAGGGGTCGAGGAAATCTTTAGCGGATTCAGGTGTATATTTTATAGCGGTGCTGACAGTCAAATCGCGTTGGCGGCCTACTTGAAGGTAGTATGGTTTGAGTATCGCACCAGTGATGCCTCCCGAGTAAGAAACGCCGACAGCAACACCTTTTTTAGACGCTTTTTCGGTGAAATATCTTTTCGCACCTGTGCCAACTCTTAGGGCAAAGCAATAATTTTGCTTGCCAAATGTGTATGAACCAAAGCCTGTAGTGGGCTGAGGATTTGAGAAATCAGTGGATTTTTTACTTTCTTTGAAATGCTTTAATTCCCCAATCTGAAAATTATAAAACGTAGTTTTATAATACGTTTTCAATTTTGCGGATTGAAAGCCCACAGCCCAGCCGTGCGTGTGCAGCCGCATATCAAAAGATTTTTCGTGGTCGTAGATAATTCCTTTAATATCTTTGTTCAAGCGAGATTGACCCATGACTATCATTGGGAAACTCAATAATATGAATAAGTAAGTAATTTTCATCTTAATATTACATTAATTACAATTCAGAAGACATTTTGTTCAAATATACATAACTTGTATAAATATTGCTTGATTATTTTTAAAAACGAATAAAATTTTACCAAAATCAGTAAAAGGGCTTTATTCTACTTTCGATAAACCCTGAAAT
This sequence comes from Saprospiraceae bacterium, assembly GCA_031424515.1. GTDB lineage: Bacteria > Bacteroidota > Bacteroidia > Chitinophagales > Saprospiraceae > JAAFJT01. Next base: position 1,629 of record JANPHO010000257.1, on the reverse strand, counting down.
GGTTTGCAAAATTTAAACAATTTAAAACAAAATATGTTTAAAACGGTCACTTTTAGCTATCTTTACGCTTCATAAAGTTTCATTAAAAAATCAACGCTTGAAGTACACTATATATTACGGATTATCTTTTGATGAGGTTGTTTTTCAAAAGCCCCAAGATGAATCAGGTGTTTTATACTTGGGTTCAAAGGGCTTTTTGCACTTTTTAGAAGCCCATTTAGGTCTCGAAGGACACGTCGAGCGACTTGAACACATCCGCACTGAGCAATACCGCCAAGCATTGCGCAAGTATCTGAAAAATCATTCCAATATTTTTTATAAAAATTCTTTTGAAGCTGACCCTTTGGCTTGCGCAGAATCGTTGCTGGCAAGGCGGGACGAATTGCTTTTGGCGGGTTGGGATTTTAAGCCCGTTGATGCATTTCCCCGTTTGAACACGCTCGCTGAAATTGAAAAACAATTCACGGATTCCAAAAAACTTTTAGAAGGTACTGCCGATCGTTTTGATGCCGTATTGCAAGCTGTTGCTGAGCAAGAAATACCTGTTTCTCATATCTTCACGAATGAACCTGAACAACTACTACCCCCTCAGTATAAAAGGCTTTTTGAGATTTTAAGGTATAAAAAAGTGCAAGTTTCTCCGATTGAAATGCCTAAAAATGACCTTTTATATTCTCAAAATCATCCAACTGATTTAAATATTTTTAAAGATTTTATTGAAAACAAACTGCCACGCGGTGAAAAGCAAAAACTGCAATCAGATGGCTCTATCATCGTCATTCAAGCAGCGCGCGATACGGATGCAGCCGATTATTTTGCTCAAATTTTAAGTAAAAACCCGTCGTTTTTACCCGTTTTTTTAATTCCAGATAAAAATCGGGTTTTAGATGATGCTTTGATTCAAAACGGTTTGCCGTCGTTTGGTTTGCCTTCGTCGTCGTTGGGGCGTCCGACTTTGCAGCTTTTAAAACTCGTCACGACTTTCCTTTGGAGACCGATTGACCCTTATAAAATCCTTGAATTCGTGACCATGCAAGCCAAGCCCTTGGATTCGGATTTGGGTACAGTTATCGCTAATTTGATTTCACAACGCCCGGGCATTGGCAGCGAACATTGGTTTTATGAAACAACCGGTTTTTTTGAAGATTTAGATAAAAAAGCGCTTGACGATAAAAATATCAACGTCCAAAAAATAAAAAATCAATACGAATTTTGGTTTGATAGGCAGACTTACGATATTGAAAAAAGTGCGCCCAAAGACGAAATAATTGCCATATTTGACCATCTAAAATCGTGGGCAAGTGACGAATTTGAGATTAGTGGCGGTAGAAATACCAGCCTTATTGTGTTGAGCGAACAAGCTCGACGCATCCAAGAGTTTTTGGAAGAGTTACCCGCGAATGATAAATTTTTAACATTTTTAGAATTAGAGCGCATAATTCGCACCATTTATGAGCCCGCGCCCATTCAGCCGCGCCCATGCGAATTGGGGCATTATCCCTATTTTCACAAGGAATCGTGCGTGATTACTGAAATGGACACTTTAGCTTGGTGGAACTTCACGGATACTGAGGGGGTACATTTTTTCAGCCGTTGGTATAAAAATGAAATAGAATTTTTAAAACAAAA
>JANPHO010000256.1:0-16201 GCA_031424515.1 Saprospiraceae bacterium | reverse complement strand
CGGTAGCTGCTACCTTGGAGACGATGAAAAGGGTAGATGTGCCTTTGATTGATTTGAAGGAGGCAAAGCAGGATGATTTCATATAATAATTAAATCTGAGGCAATATTGACGGTAATCAGTGTATTCTATTGATTATCAATATTTTAAATGACAACATTGTAAAATTACAGCAATTCCGCATATGGGTAAAAACTTTCCAAAAGTTGAAAACTTTTGGAAAGTTGAGCCTCAAGTTTAAACAATTTTACCCCAAAAGCTCTAAATACTGAGGGGGGTATATTAAAATTTAGGCTTAAAATTTTCAAATACGGGATTGCTGGTAAAATTAATTTTGAAACCATACATAAAAACTTTATTGGGTATTTAGAGCCACGAACCTGCCTTTGTCGGCAGACAGGTTCATCGGATTACACGAATTACACCAATCCACGTGTTGACAATTTTAACTAATTTCACGAATAATTTGCCCTTAAGGGCAATTTTAGTGTCATTCGCAATAATTCTGTCAACATCTAAATTCGTGCAATTAGTGTAATCCTATGAACCTGTCTGCCGACAAAGGCAGGTTCGTGGCTTATAAACTTTTATGTATGGTTTCAAAAAATTAATCAAACCATCTGCACATTTAAAATAAAAAAGGCATCTACCAAAAGTAGATGCCTTTTTTACATTCCATTTTTACACCTAAAAAATAATCCTTATTGCTTGATAAGTCGAGCAGTATGCGTTTTATTATCAGCGGTAATCCGTACGAAATAGATACCAGATGGTCGATTACTCAAATCCAACTCGTATTGAGCATTGTCTAATTGTCGGCTATTTTGTTCGGTTATCAATTGTCCCATTACATTGAATACTTGAACTTTAGCATCCACAATTTTACGGAACTCAACTTCTAAAAGCGCGTTTCCAGATGTCGGATTGGGTGATAATGTGAGCTTGGCAATAGCTGATGATGCTTCAAAAGTTGAGGACACAAAATCTATTTTATACGTAATCACATCAGTACAACCATTTGCGTCCGTGATAGTGAGGATATAATCGCCCACAGCTAAGTTTACAATTGAATCAATTACTGCATTATTACTCCATTTATACGTGAATGGAGAAGCTCCACGAGTTGGTTTAACGACAATTCGTCCATTCGCCAAACCTCTATCCGATTTTTTAATAGTAGCTTGTACACCAAAATCATTCGGACAGACGGACTTGTAATTGATATTATCAATATCAATGAAATAACCCACAAACGCATCAATACCACTCGTTAATTGGAAACGTATTTTGATATTGCTGCCTGCAAATTGCTTCAAACTTACTGTTCTTGTGCGATAGAGATTGGTAAGAGTATGATTTGATTTCACAACTCTATCTATCTCAATCCAATTTGCTCCACAATCTACATTGGCAAATACTCTGAAAGTATCTTTTGTAACAAGGTCATAGCCCGCAAATGGTGAATCCTCATTAACGAAACGATAGTCATATTTTAAAGAATCATCGGCTCTCACTAAACCAAATTTATTGGTAGTGACATCAAAAAGTTGAGCGTTGGGTGAAATAATAGTATCACCATCCACTACTGCTGTATCGGAGAAGATATTGGCAAATATATAACCATTTGTTGCTGCATTGCCATGTCTTCCTCTACCTAATCCTGCCCTAACAGCCGTCCAATACTGAGGGGCTACGCCATCATCAAAATTAAAGACTGTATTGCCTTTTGTAGCGGGTGTTATGAAAAAAGTAGTAACCGCTGTATCATTGACTCGAATATTGTCAGACGACTGATTGACCCAAGCCTTGAGGGTGTGGGTGCCCGAAGAAACTAAAGAGTTAAGGGCTGCTTTAAATTTATAAATCACAAATCCACCAGGCGGAATGTTGACATTGGTTACATTTTCACTAATTGCGGCATTATTATCTAATTTAAAACTGACTGAGTAGGTGGATTGGGCGGTGGTGCCAAGATTGTAAATCTTCAAAGCAACAGTATCTTTCATGCTCCCACAATCACTGATATCCACTCTACCAATGCTATCTAAAGCTAAATCAATAGCCGAAGCAGGTGCTACGACTATATTGTCAACAGCAACGCCATCATAATTGAGATTGGTTGAATTATCTGAACGGAACACAAAGCGAAGGCGGCATTGAGGTTTACCCCTTAAGCCAGTCAATGTATTCTGAGTAATATGCCACCCTAAAACATTCGTACCTGTCCATAAGTCAAAGTTCTGACGGCTGAGTGTATCATTGTACCAATTAATACCTGTTTTGCGGCTACCTACTTTAGTCCACGTTGTGCCACCATCGATACTTGACTCGAGCCAAGTACCATCAAAATTTTGCTCGGAATAATAATTTAAAGCAAAATTGATTTTAGGATCAACGGTTAGAGATGAAAAATCAAAACATGGTGAAAGCAAATAACTTGTATCCGCGTTTCTATAGGAAGTATCGGCACCAGTTGTCCAGCACTTTGTACCACCAGCGGCGCCTTTTATAAAACGATAGTTAGGTGTAGCCCATTCCCAAGTGGATTTTCCGAGGCTATCTGACTTCTGCCAGGTATCTCTGCCCGCTTCAAAATCTTGCTGATAAGGGAATTGGTTAATTAGGCGTGGGCGCACTATAGTCACCCGGAATGTATCGTTTTTCTTGTTTTTATCCCCTTCTAATTCTGTCCAAGCAGCAATATTGTATTCGCCGGGTGCGGAAAAATCGGAAGTAGCCTTAAAAGCAATAGTGGCGGTGCTATCCTTACTGATAACACCTGTATAAAAACCGTCTCTTGGCATTTGCACGGGAGCATTGACACCATTAACGCTATATTTAAACGGCACTAAACTTATCGGACCTCCCGCAAAGTTCTTAATTTTTACGCGGACACTATCCACGCCCAAATCGCAGCGGCTTATTGGAGAAACAATAGCTGAAATCCCGACATTGGTAGCGGTATCGGTTATGAAACTAACGGGGCCTACCCATTTACTCGTATCAGTGGCACTCGTACAAGTCGTTCGGACATAGACAAAGTATCTTGTGATTTCCTTTAAGCCTGGTAAAACGGCAAAAGTATCGGTGGTTGTACCTGAGTTTCTACCAGTACCTGGAACGAAATTGGCTTCATTCCACTCTATTCTATAGGTCGGGCGCGTGCCTACTACTGAGGGGTTCCATTTTATAGTCGTCGTAAATGTCCTAACACTTGCCACTGTTAGGTCTATTGGCGAGCCACAAGAAGTACATTTTATAGAACTTCTATAAACCACACCCGCAGTAGGATTCACTCCTTGTGTAACGAGCGGTTCGCCGCCATTATTAAAAAGAGTATATCTGATTTCGTTTTGATAACTTCCTTGCGGCTCGTATCTAACCACAATGGTATCACCTACTTTTACGCGTAAATCATAGAGCCGAATACTATCAGCTTCTACGCCCGCAGCGCCGTCATGGGTAAAAGCTCTTTCAGCGTTATTGCCGAGCTTGATGTATAGCTGCGAGTCATCCCAACCGTCGCCAAACCTATCAAATAATCGGAGCCGGTAGGTGCAACTATCCTGTGCGGTCAATTGCATTGCAACCGACATGAAAAGAAGTAAGAAACAACTTCTGAAAATCGTTTTGAAGCCTTTCATGAGAATTTTTGTAAAATTTTAAATGGATATTTTTATTTTAAATCAGTTAAAAATGGTGCTTATATTTCAAAAGTACCACTTTGACATTGTTATTTTTAAAAGTAAGATTAAGTAGAAGTTATATAATCGACATGACTTAGTTCAAGTTTTATCACATGCGCTTTGAGTAACTAAGTTATATACGTTGAAAATCTATGAATTAATTAGTAAATGTAGAAAAAGTATCCCATATTTGACCCTTGCAGCTTATGAAAAGCAGTTCAAACAATTTTTTTTAATCGGCTACTTATTCATAACCTGATTTCAAGTGAATAGTTTACTTGAAAAGGAAGTGTTTAGGTTTACAAATTTAATATTATTTACTTATCCTATACCAGCTCTTTATAAGATAAGTTGCTTTTAAATTATCCTAATTGTACGTTTGATAAAGTATAAAAAAGGCATTAAGTAAACATTTATTTGAGATAAAGTTAGTATCTAATTTTGAAATAAATAATACTTCAAGAGAATAAACCTTTTTTAATATTAATTGTTACGAACGGGTGCATCAATAAGGCTAATTTTTTATTTTTATTTGCTTGTATGCTTAATTAAAAATATCTTTTTTTGCAACTTTCTTTTCCATTAATGGTTTTATCCTTTATGAAAAGAATATCAAAATAGCAATTTTTCAAAATTTAAAAATAAATACAGGGTGGCAGTATACTCCATAAAAGATTTAGAAAAGCTCTCAGGCATAAAAGCACATACCATTAGGATATGGGAGCAACGCTATAATCTAATCTGTCCGTCCCGCACAAAGACCAATATTAGATATTACGATGATACTGACATCAAGTTGCTTTTAAATATAGCCTTATTAAATAAAAATGGGATAAAAATTTCAAAAATCTCCACAATGACACGTGAGGAGATTGCTGAAAAAGTGGCTCAGATATCAGAAGTTAATTTCGAATACGATACTCAATTGGATGCACTCACTATTTCTATGATAGAAATGGATGAATATAAATTTGACCGAATCCTTTCAAGCAATATTCAACAAATAGGCTTTGAACGCACAATGATGGATGTTATCTATCCATTTTTAGAGCGATTGAGCCTTCTTTGGTTGACGGGTTCAGTCAATCCTGTTCAAGAGCATTTCATGAGCTATCTGCTGCGCCAAAAAGTGATTGTGGCAATTGATAGTGAGCCTTTGGCGTTTGGGAGAGATACTAAAAAGTTTGTCATTTATCTTCCCGAAGGGGAACGTCAGGAATTGAGCCTTCTTTTCATGCACTACATGCTCAAATCAAGACAATATCACGTAGTATATCTGGGACAGGAAATCAGCCTTGATGATTTAAAAGATTGTTCGAGTGTGCATAAGCCCGATTTTATATTCACGCTCATTAATGAGCCTTTCGCAAAAATTTCTGTTCAAAAATATCTCGATAGTGTTTCAAACCATTTTTGTGGTGCCAATATTCTAGTTTCAGGCTATCAAGTTGTGACCAAAGAGTTGGATATACCTCAAAATGTGCATATTCTCAAAAGTTTTCAAGAAACAATTGAATATATAGATAGGCTCAAGTATCAAAATACTTCAAAAGTGCTGGTTTAATTAAAATATTTAAGATAGAAACTAAAAGCCGCTTAACAATTCAAATTGTTAAGCGGCTATTAGTTTTAAACAAGTGTGTTTTATCAATTTAGATTATCAACGCAATTATTTACGTTTGTTCTTATTGATATTATTGGAGCTATTAATATTTGACCTATTACTATTGCTACCACCATTATTATTATTTCTGTTGCGGTTATCCCCTCCACCTCTGTTATCGTTCCTGTTATCATTTCTGTTGTCACTCCTATTATCTCTCCTAAGGCCACCACCACCACCAGATTGGGTGTTGCGATTGCGGTCTCTGTCTCTATCACGAGGATTTAAACTTTGGCTGCTCTTATTACGGCTTGCGTTTGCAAGACCATCAATGCGGCTGTCATCATCTAAGCTCACTTGGTTATTAGAAAGAATAGCCAAGTCATTTTTTATCAATTCATCGCTCACAAAATGTTCTCTATTCCATGTCTTATAAGCCATTTTCATATAAGAGCCGATGGTGTTCACAAACCCTGTTTTGATGTAACCAGGCTCCATTTTGATGGCTTTTTTAATCATCAATTGCACATTATTGCCGTAATGACGGAAGCGGGTGTCCTGTAATGGATAGGGAACCCGCTCAGGTTTTACACGGGCATCTTCGGGGCGAGGTTTTTGACCATTTGGCGTTCTGGCATCCAAATCATATTTTGCGATATGAAATAAATGATGCCAAAGTTTATCTCTATAATCCTCAACATTTTTACTTTGAGGGTATAATTGTTGAATCAAATTGATAATTTCTTCACAAAATGCTTGGCGATATTCGGGGTCTTTGATTGTCTGCAAATGACGGACAAGCTGCTGTACATTACGACCATATTCAGGCATTATTAAAAATTCCTGTTGCGTATTGTATATCATTTCTACGGGAGCATTACGATCTTTCACGTGTATTAAATTTAAATGTATAAAAATCACACTAAGATTTTTATGTTCGCAACATTTTGGTTATCAATATATTGCGAACATACCCCCTCAGTATTTTATTGAATAATTAAGTTGTTTGGAAACTACTCAACCGTTACAGACTTAGCCAGATTACGAGGTTGGTCAACGTTGCAACCACGCAATACTGCAATATGATATGATAAAAGCTGTAATGGAATTACCGAAAGCAACGGTGTCAAAGGCTCATCAGTATCAGGGATTTCGATTGTGTAATCGGCTAATTCTTTGATAATGGTATCCCCCTCAGTAACAATTGCTATCACAATGCCTTTTCGAGCTTTTACTTCTTGTATATTGGATACAATTTTTTCATAAGCACTTTTATTCGTACAAATGATAACACATGGCATATTTTCATCTATTAAAGCAATAGGCCCATGTTTCATTTCAGCGGCGGGATAACCTTCTGCATGGATGTACGAAATCTCTTTTAATTTTAAAGCACCTTCAAGAGCGACTGGGAAATTATAACCACGACCTAAGTACAAAGCGTTCGGTGAATCTTTAATTTCTCCTGCAATATACTCTACTTGAGCGTTAACTTTCAACACTTCTTCCACTTTTCTTGGAATTTGTTCCATTTCGGTCAAAAGGCGTTGATAATCTGACTTTTTAACTTTACCGCGCTTGTAGCCTAAGCTCAAAGCCATCATTGTTAAAAGGGTTACTTGCCCAGTAAATGCTTTTGTGGAAGCTACCCCGATTTCGGGTCCCGCGTGGATATACGAACCACCATCCGTCATACGAGCAATAGAAGAACCTACAGAGTTGACAATACCATAAATCAAGGCGCCACGTTCTTTTGCCAATTCGATAGCTGCTAATGTATCGGCTGTTTCACCTGATTGTGAAATAGCTATAACCACATCTTTTTCAGTAATAATAGGATTGCGGTAGCGGAATTCAGAAGCATATTCTACTTCCACAGGAATGCGCGCTAACTCTTCAAAAAGGTATTCAGCCACCAAACCTGCATGCCACGAAGTACCACAAGCCACAATTATAAGCCTTTCTGCATTAGCAAATCGGTTTTCATGCTCATCAATGCCACCTAATTTTATCCAACCTTCAGAAGCTGAAAGGCGGCCACGCATACCGTCAGAAATTGTTTTAGGCTGCTCATGTATTTCTTTTAACATGAAATAATCATAACCACCTTTTTCTAATGCTTCAATTTCTAAATCCAATTTTTGGATAAAAGGATCTTGGACGGTCTTATTCGCAATGGTTTTTATTTCAAAAGTTCCGTCTCGGCGAATCGTTACGATTTCCTCGTCATTAAGATATATAACATGCTTTGTATGCTCAATAATAGGAGTTGCATCAGAAGCCAATAAAAATTCATTTTCACCGATTCCTACTACAAGTGGGCTTGCTTTACGTGCAGCCACTATCTTTGAAGAATCTTCTCTGTCCATTACTACGATAGCATAAGCACCTACTACTTTTGTGAGTGCAATGCGAACTGCTTCTTCAAGCGATAAGCTCTCACGCTCTTGTAGCTCTTCTATCAAATGCACCAAAACTTCTGTATCAGTTTCGCTATGAAAAGTATGTCCCAGTTTCTGTAAAGCAGTTTTTAAGGTAGAATAGTTCTCGATGATTCCATTATGAACCAAAACAAGTCTTTTATTACCTGAATAATGTGGATGTGCATTGGTGTCATCAGGTTTTCCGTGAGTTGCCCAACGAGTATGTCCAATACCCATAGTGGCACTTACATCCTTACCATGAACAAACTCCATGAGATCGCTCACTTTCCCTTTCTTTTTATAAACGTTTAAATTTTCATTAAGCAAGGCAACACCTGAACTGTCATAACCTCTATATTCTAAGCGTTGTAAACCCTTAATAAGGATAGGATAAGCTTGTCTTTGACCAATATATGCTACTATTCCACACATAGTTTGTAATGAGTTTTTGAAAAAAGAAAATGGTTTTTGATAAAATAGCGCTGAAAATAGCTTGATTTTTTAGTAAGTTTTATGCTTTATATGTGTTTATACTGAGGGGTATCGGTTTTTTTATAAAGCATAAAACTTGCCAAAGAACTGCGAGAATGATATCGATTTTATTTAAAAAATGATATTGAAATCTATAATTTAGTAGTTGGGTTAAAATAACCGACATTTTCTTTTCGAAGCTTAAGAGTAAATATCGATTATTTTTAAACGCCTATTTTGAATTGAAGATATTAGATTTTTGCCTTAAAGTTTTGTATAAGTAACATTTAATTTAGCACGATATTTTGAGTGTTTAGGTCCATATAACACTACCCTTGAACCCTTTTGTTCTTTAAGATGAGGTGTTAAATAGAGAATTGTACCTTGTTTTCCACTAAGCATCAACTGCAAATGGCTTGAAAGATTCAAATAATACTTTTTAACCGCCACACCGTTCACTGTTTCGTTGCGTACTGTACCACCAGATGTTGACAAAAGTTCAGCAACTGTTGATCCTGAATATGAAGCATCGAGATTCAAATCTTTAGTACCTACAAATTGTGCTGTTTTTAATGTTAACTGTTCAATAGCAGGAAATGTTTCAATATTGGCAGGGTCTGCCACAGTTAGTTCCAATTCTGCTTTATTTATCACCACATTGCCCAGATTTTTTAAATAGGGGAATTCAAGTTTTACATCAGTTCCAGCAAATCCTTGAATAAATAATAAGCTATCTCCCTTTGCTTTACTACCGATGAATGGCTTGATGGGTGCTGTAGCATAGCCCAAGTTGAAATTGGTATATTTTATTACACCCGCAGTTGGGAATGTGTAGGTATAGTTGGTGGTGTCACCTGTTTTTTTATAGTTAATAGTGAGTCCAGATGGATTTGTACCTGTACCAAGCAAATTGAAACCCATCATACAATTAGTAGGGCTTTCCACTCTTATTTCTAAACCTTTTAGCCATGAGGTAAAGTTAGTTTTTGAAGTAGTATCCAGGTTAATGATTTTTTGAGCAAAACTTTTATCAACGGGAATACGAATACGCGGGGTAGCAAAAGTGGTATCTCTTCTTTTTTCAACTCCGGCATCATCCTTTACAATTGTAACAATCATTTCAGTTGAATTAGGCTTAGGAGAAAATAAATAAGAAGCTATGGGTGTTGACTCACTTTTACGTTTTTTATTAGAGTATATATTCTCAATTGTTACAGTATCAGTTAAGCGATAAACATTAACTCTTTGAAGGCTTGAAGTATCGCCATAAACTCGCTTTGGGTTATAAACTAAATCAACGTATGCAGTGAATGATTCAACGAAATTAAAATCAGGCAGTGAGGCACCTGTTGTCAATTGAGTGTAAATGCGAGCGTCAGTGTTGCCGAATGTTGGATCTGCCACGTTACCGAGCAACATATTGGTGAACCCGCCATCGGCTGTTTGAACGAGTATAGAATCTACAGGATCTGTTACGGCATTTATAGTTAAAGTATCCGTGAATTTTAGATTTAAGGTATCGCTAATAAAAAGGTCAGCACCTAATTGACTCGCGTCGCTACAAGATACTATCGATAAGGTTAGGAGTACTGCTAATGTAGCCCCGAAGGCTAAAAGGATATTTTTCATATTTTTCATCTCACCCATGTTTTTTCGTTGTAGAACGTCAAAATACTGAGGGGTCGCTGTCTTTGATTAATAAAAAAATTAAGTCTTCATCTATAAAATGCTGGTATTCAGCTTTTTATAAAAAAAAGTATTTATAAAAAAGATTTGATAATCCCAACTTTTGGGATTACCAAATCTAATATGGACTTTCAATATAAGTTTCAACTAACCTACTACCTCAGTCTCAATTGAGTTATAAAACTCCAAATAGGCTTTGCCTAATGAGGTTTCATCGACAAACTCCAACACCGGTTTGTCGCTCTCTGAAAGCATTTCATTGATTTCAGGATTCATTTCTGGACTGCCTTTGATGATAGCATCTGAAAAAGTAGCTGCTCCTTTGTGCATATCAGCCACATCTCCTTTTTTGAAACCTAAAAGGTCGTCAGATTCAAGGTTGTTGATAGACGCTTTTTGTGCAAATGAATCATAGTCAAATTTCTGAGTCAATGAATCATACAATGAATACACAATTTTAGCGGGCTGAAACAATGGGTCGTTTTTGTAAGCTGTACGCAAGTACAACGGAATCAATGATGTCATCCAGCCGTGGCAGTGGATAATATCAGGCGACCAACCGAATTTACGAACCGTCTCAATGGCTCCTTTGCAGAAAAATACTGCGCGGTCAATATTATCATCGAATGATTGTCCCTCAGAATCCTCAAAAACGGATTTCCGCTTGAAAAACTCCTCATTATCCAAGAAATATACTTGAATACGGCTACCCGGTAGCGATGCTACCTTGATGATGAGAGGATAATCATCGTCGTTAACGATGATATTCATGCCCGAAAGGCGTACTACCTCATGCAAACGGTGGCGACGCTCATTGATTGTACCAAAGCGCGGCATAAGGATTCGTATTTCACACTGATTATCGTTAAGGTAAAGAGGCAGACGGTTTGAGATTTGTGCTATTTCAGAAAGCGCCGTGTAGGGTTCGATTTCCTGTGCAATGATGAGAACTTTCTTTTTACTCATGAAGCCAATCTTATTTTTTAAATCAATATTTGTAAAGAACTACTAAAAAGCTTTGGTTATTGCTCTCTATAAGATAAATCATAATAGAGAATTTTCAAAAGTCATATTTGATTATATTTGACTAATGTAAAAAAAACAGTGGAAAAATATAGGGAGATACGCCCAAAAGTGTTTGTATTACTCAAATTTCCTAATTTCCTCTATTTCTGCTCATTTTGTAAACTGGGTTCCCCAATCGTGTTTACTAAATGAAATCGCTCATTAATAGTTTTTATTAAAACTCCTGCAAAGATACATCATAATTATGATTTTTTTTAGTTTTTCATCCATTATGATACCTTTTTGACAATTAAAAAAGGAAAATTTCAAAAAACAAATATCTTTGCTGCTGCAAAAAACGATATAGTAGCGGGCGATGCTTTAAAAGAAATCACTTTATTCTCTTGATTTGTTTATTTTTTTAACCAAAACATGGTGTTTATAGTGCTAACAAAAGAGATATGCTTGATATTCGTTCTTTTTAAAGCAAATAGTAGTATTTTATAATACTGCTTTTTAAAACCAACAGGGTTATCTGAAGGATACTTAATGATGCTTTTTTAAGGAACGATGAAATAATGTACCTAAATCTAACAACTTATTATTTCATCGTTCCTAAGTAGTCCTTCACATTAATACTGTCGGGTTGAAATCTTAGAAAAAATTTAAACCTTCCTAAGATTCTGGCAAATTCTGCGCTGTGAACATTTGGAAAGTTTTAAACTTTCCAAATGTTGTACCCGACAGTATTAATTTGAAAGACTACTAAGCAGTTTTAAGAAGAAATCGTTAATCATTAAAATGTCTCTCAATATATTTAAGAATGCTTATTTTTAAAAGAGTTTCTGACTTACAAAAACATCTTAACTCTTTAAAAATCAAAGAGTCACAGATTGGATTTGCGCCTACTATGGGTGCTCTACACAAAGGTCATACTTCCCTTATTTCACGTTCAAAGGCGGATAATCACGTAACAGTATCGAGTATATTCGTGAATCCAACTCAGTTTAACGATAAAAAAGATTTGGAGAAATATCCTCGAACGCCTGAAAAAGATATTGAGCTGCTTGAAGAAGCAGGGTGCGATATTCTTTTTATGCCGGATGTGTCAGAGATTTATCCCAATGGAACTACCCCCTCAGTAAAGTTCAATTTTGGGAAGTTGGATAGAGTTTTGGAAGGTACTTTCCGTCCTGGTCATTTCGATGGTATGGCTCAAGTGGTATATCGCCTACTGGATATTGTAAAACCAGACCATATTTATATGGGTCAAAAGGATTTTCAGCAACAAGCAATCGTTTCGTCAATGCTCGCTCAAGCAAAAATGAAAACAGTACTGGTGATGTGTGAAATTATCAGAGAAAATGATGGTTTGGCGTTATCGAGCCGAAATGTGCGCTTAACACCTGAGAGCAGAGCTATTGCACCTTTAATTTATAAAACATTGCAAGCTGCGGCTGATATGGTGGGCGATTATTCCCCAGCTGAAATTCAGAAAACTTGTGCAGAGAAATTGCGCAATGAGCCCCATTTTAAGCTTGAATATTTTGAAATTGTAGATGGTAGAACACTGCTTCCTATTCGATTGTTTGAAGATACGGATTTTGCCGTTGCGGTTACTGCCGTTTGGTTGGGCGAGGTGCGCTTAATCGACAATATGATTTTGAAACAATCCATCCCTCAAGATGATTTGAGCGAATATTAAAATGCGTATAAACTGCGTTAAGATTGTTTCTCTGTATTTACTTTTTAAAATGAAAAATCTCTATATCAAATAGCCGAATAATGTGGATTGAAGTTGTAAAATCAAAAATACACCGTGTAAAAGTGACCGAAGCTCAACTTAATTATGTAGGGAGCATCACTATTGATGAAGATTTACTGGATGCAGCGGGTATGATTCCGAATGAAAAAGTGCTCATCGTCAATAATAATAACGGCGCGCGCTTAGAAACTTACATAATTAAAGGCGAAAGAGGCTCAGGAGTGATATGCCTGAATGGTGCCGCTGCTCGCTTGGTACAAGTGGGTGATATTGTCATCATTATTTCATTCGGTTACATGGATTTTGAGGAAGCTAAAAAATGGGAGCCTACAGTCATTTTCCCAGATGAGAACAATCATTTGATTTGATTAATGAAAACGGGATTCAGAAAACAGACATGAGTCACCTCGATACCTCGAAGTGACTCATGTCTGTTTTAGAACTTTAAAATGTAATGATTTGTATAAAACGAAACTGTGCTATCGTTTTTTTCAAGTTAGGATGTTTATAAAAAGAATTTTGCGAAACAAATTAAGCGAAAAGCAACTAAGGGTAAGTTTTGAAATTTTGATCAAAGTAATCTAATAATTTTTTACCCACAAAAATAGCCGCTAAAATAATGGTGTACGTGAGTGTTGCTGTCATAAAACGTTTTTTATGTCAAAAATTAATTTTAGCTTATGAACGTACCGAATATCAAATCGGCTTAAAATTAAAAAAAAAATTGAATGCGTAGTGATTTGAAAGATTATTTGAACGATTCTGTTGAAAAATTTAACAATCGCCTTTTCATTGACTCTGACCCAATCAGCATACCCCACCGTTTTTCAAAGCTGCAAGATATAGAAATTACAGCTTTTTGGACGGCTATGCTCGCATGGGGTCAACGTAAAACCATCATCAATAATGCCAATAAACTCTTTGAATTGATGGACAATGCACCCCATGATTTTATTCTGAACCATCAAGAAGTTGATAGACAACACTTTATGGATTTTAAACATAGAACGTTTCAACCACTGGATACTTTATATTTTCTTGAGTTTTTACAACATTTTTACAAAAAATACGACTCGCTTGAAGATGCTTTTACGCTTTCTGTTACAGATACAGATAATTACGTAGAAAATGCCCTCGTAGGTTTCCATGAATTATTTTTTTCTTTACCCAATGCCCCTCAACGCACCCGAAAGCACATCGCTAATCCTCAATCAAAGAGTACATGTAAACGCTTATGTATGTTTTTGAGATGGATGGTACGAAAAGACGAGAATGGAGTGGATTTCGGGGTGTGGCATAAAATTCCTACCTCCCAGTTGATGATGCCTTTGGATGTGCACGTAGAACGCCAAGCCCGCCGATTTGGACTCATACAGAGGCCACAAACGGATTGGTTAACGGTAAAAGAATTGACTGAAAATCTGCGCCAATTTGACCCAAACGATCCAGTCAAGTATGATTTCGCCCTATTCGGAATGGGTATTTTGGAGAAGGACTTTTTAAGATAAAATCAAGATTTTTCATTAAAAATACTGAGGGGTATCATCTCTATTGAAATGATACCCCTCAGTATTTTTAATGGAAAAAGCGTTGATAATCAATGACTTATTGCGGATAATTGCTTATAAACTCGAATGTATAACCGCGTTCTTTGAGCATATCTATTATTTTAACCAAATCCTCTCTGCCGCGTTCTTTTACAAGCATTTCATCATGCCCCAAAATAACAAGATGATTAGGTACTTGCATGGCTTTTCTATTAAATAAATCATCCACTCGAGCTATGAATTGTTGAGGCGTTTCTTTGGGTAAAGTATTGCCATAATGCTCCCATTCTATATCCCAACCATAGATTTTAAAGCCATTTTCAAGTAGAATTGAAGCGGTTTTACCTCCACTTTGCGACCAATTTCTTTGAATATTGGGTGTAGCCCAAATATCACGACCGGGCATACGAATGATTTTTAAATTAAGATTTAAGTCCTTTTCATTATCCATCATGTCTTTTGCAGCGGTTTGTGGACTGCTGTAAAATTGCTTGTATTTATGATAAGCATGAGAGTAGGAGTGATTGCACAACTCTATATAAGGGTTCACGCGCATATCTTCCATCTTTTGCATGAAATTTTTGTTGGATTGAGCATGTTTACCCACCACAAAAGCGCTCATTTTTACCTCTTTTTTAGTGATAATATCCGTCAAAAAACTGGTAGGGGAGAGCGGGCCATCATCGAAAGTCAAATACACCACTTTGGTATTGGAGTCAATAACTGCTTTAGCCTTTTTGGCAGGTATGGCTGCCACTGTATCTTTTTTCTCAGCTTCGGCCAAAAGGCTATCACTTGAGGGTTTATACTGAGGGGTATTGGCGGTTGGGTTAGTTACTGTATCACTTTGGCAAGCCGTTAATTGCAGCAAAGAAGCAAATATAAAACTGATATTCATAAATCTACTCAGGATATGCGGTTCGGATTTCATTGATATTTTTAATTCAATATGGATTTTCAAAAAGGAGATGCAAATTTAGTTTTTTTTCTTTTCAAAACTCCATCAGCGTTCTTTTTAACGAAAAAAATACGACTTGGATATATAATTTTAAAGAATTAATAAAAAAACAATAAAGTTAGTTTTTTTTAAAAACTAAGTTAGAGTATGTTTGTTTTATTATTTTAAAAAGTAAAATCCCGACTGTTTTTAAACACTAAATTTTACTTTTACGTTTCTTTTGAAAGTCTATTAAAAACGGGTTTAAAATCAAAATATACTGAGTAGTTAGTCAATTTAATAGTGTCGGGTTGTTTTTGGCATAAACTTTTGGAAAGTTGCAAACTTTCCAAAAGTTATACCCGACATGATTAACTTGACTAACTACTGAGGGGGGTAAAATCTTTTCACTCAACCAATCACGCAACTATATAAAAAAATATGAAAATCGCACTTGCACAACTAAACTACCACATCGGCAATTTTGAAGGGAATCTTGAAAAAATGCAAGGGATGGTAACAAAAGCCAAGGCTTTAAAAGCGGACATTATTGTATTCGGGGAGTTATCCACGTGTGGCTATCCTGCCCGCGACTTCTTGGAATTTGATGATTTTATTAAAAAATCCTATGCTTCGGTGGAGGCTTTGACTAAAATGGCGCAAGGGATTGCCATAGTGGTGGGTTCGCCTACGCGCAATCCTCGTCCAGAGGGTAAAGACCTTTTTAACTCCTGTTACTTCTTAGCGGATAGCTCCGTGAAACACGTACAACACAAGACCCTGCTCCCGACGTATGATATTTTTGATGAATATCGCTACTTCGAGCCTGCTGATGAATGGAATATTTTGGAGTATAATGGTTACAAAATTGCTCTTTCTGTCTGCGAAGATATTTGGAATGTGGGCAATGAAAACCCGCTCTATAAAATATGCCCTTTGGATGAAATGATGCCGCAAAACCCGGATATTATCATCAATATTTCGGCTTCGCCATTTGATTACGAACACGCAGGCGAGCGTTTGCATACAGTACGCTCGAAAGAAGAACGCTACAAAATGACTTAATTATATTCAAAAATT
>JANPHO010000255.1:0-2467 GCA_031424515.1 Saprospiraceae bacterium | reverse complement strand
ACAATGCAACGCATCGGGGTATTACCGCCGAGCCGTGCGCCACCACAAGAAGGACAAGAATTAAAAAATGCCCATTGGCTTGTCTAAAAAAATACAGAATCTGATGTTTCGGCACTCGGAACACATCGGACAGCAATAGGTCTGTCTAAAAAGCTCAAAAACAGAGAAAAATAAGGTTAAAACGGGGAGAAAGAGTCTTTGAAACCTCCAAAAAGCATAATTCTAAGCCATGAAGAAGCCCTTTTTGAGTTATGAAATACTCAAAAAGGGCTTAAATAGAAAATAGTAGAAATATTGAAAACCCATAGATACGGGAATGTTTAGCGGCTCACAGGCTTCGTTCAATTCTCAATCAAGCTGAAAGTATGACATAATCCTGTCGTGGGCTGATCGCGCCACTACAGGCTTAAGTGTTGGTTGCAGTTTTTTTGCTAGGACTTTAAAATTATAAAGTGAACCCTTGTAAATTCAAGGTTACATTATTATGTTGAATTCTTTTTAAGGCCAAGCCGGTGGCAACACAATTTTTTGAAGTACGGTTTCTTTAACTTCTCCTCCTGTCAAACTCACAAAATATGCATTACTTTTTTCGTCAAGAGAAACAACCTGTTTGACTTTTTCATTCTCGAAATAGATTCCGGCTTTGTCATCACAAGCATATCCAGCTTTGTATTCACCACTTTTTATCTTAGACAAATAAAGTGGCTTTCGTTCGCCTTCTCCGTCATAGTGTGGACTGTGACTCCCGCTGATAAGACCTAATCCCTCAACAGTTGTCAATTTTCCAGGGCGAGAATCTGTAGTTCCTTGCTCAAACCAACAAAGTGAACCTGCACTGCCACCACCCAACAGAACTCCGTTCTCATATGCTTTCCGTAAGGCAATATCCATACCTTGTGCCTTCCAAATTGCCATCATATTTAGAGTATTACCCCCTCCCACTAAAATGACATCCATACTCGTAAAAATCTCCTCGAAGGATTGCTTTTGATTATATGAAGAAATAAATGAGCGTTGAACATACGGCAATATTGGTAAACCAGCACAAATTTCAAACCATCGCATAACATATCCAGGAGCGTCGCCCGCTGCTGTCGGAAGAAAGCAAACTTTTGGATTTTTCTTCTCTGTTAATGAAGCAACATATTTTATAAACCCTCTATCAAAGTCTCCTCCATAAGCGAAGAGTTTTCTCACTGAGGGATTTGGATTTGTTAATTGTTCTTTAAGTAAGGGCAGAGAAAGTGCGGGTACTGCTAATGTTGTTGCTTTTATAAAGTTTCTACGCTTCATTTTTAAGTTGCTTTAAAATTCATAAACACTACCTCTTTAACGAAAATATTTTTACAAAAATTGCTTATTTTGAAATGCTGATATTGTTCTATGTCTGCACAATTGCTATCACCGGTTTAAGTATTGAGGATAGTGGGTGAGGTGGTTCAATATAGCCGCACAGATTATTCCATAAGGAATTAAAAAAGGTTACAGATTTAAGGTTGGTGTTTTCCACATTTCAATATGCCGGCACTTAAAAGAAAGGCCAATTTTTTTAAGTGGCGAAGCATGTTGAAATTGTGGGAAACAAATTTCAACGCTTCATACTAAATAGCTTCAAATATCAGAATTAGTTTTGAATATAGGCTTACTCTACATTGAATTTTTCCCAATATTTTTCTTCAAATCTTTCGGGTATATCATACTGAATGCCAGAATGTCGTCTTTTTCGGTTATAATAAATTTCTAAATATTCAAAAATCTCAGTGTAAGCGTCTTCAAAAGTTTCAAAGCAGCCTTTCTCGAGTAATTCTGCCTTAAAGCGACTGAAGAAACTTTCAGCCATCGCATTATCATAATGGTTGTCTTTACGGGTCATACTGGATAAAAAATCATGCGCCGTTAGTAGTTGCTTAAACTGGTGGGCACCATATTGCCGCCCTCCGTCACTGTGTACAATGAGCCCCTTAGGTAGCTTTCGGCGGTGAATAGCCTTTTGTAAAGCACTCATTATCAACTTTGTATGTAATGTATCCAATAATTCCCAACCCACAATTTTACGACTATACATATCCTGAAAAGTAGCCAAATAAATGAACTCTTGATTCCGCAAAGGTATGTAGGTTATATCTCCTACAAACACTTCATTAGGACGGCTGGGTGATGGTCTGTCCAATAGTAAATTAGGACTTCGCCCTAATTTATGTTTCGAATCAGTTGTTTTTGGCACAAAGCTTTTAGGCTGTATAGCCTTCAAATTCTGTGCTTTCATCGCACTCCGTGTTTGATACCGCCCTATTTCAACCCCGTTGTCCCGAAGTTCCGCAACTATCCTTCGCGCACCATAACGCCGATAATGTGCATCAAATACCTTCTTGACTGCCTCACCTACTTTTACCTTCTTTTCACTCAATATATACGTTTCCTGCCTTCGCCAAGCGTAAAATGAACTAAAAGATACTTTCAACAAATC
>JANPHO010000254.1:0-2353 GCA_031424515.1 Saprospiraceae bacterium | reverse complement strand
CTTTTTAGGGTTTGCCCAAGCGACAGACGCCACGCCTTCTTTATCATAAACCTCAAAA
Organism: Saprospiraceae bacterium; assembly: GCA_031424515.1. GTDB lineage: Bacteria > Bacteroidota > Bacteroidia > Chitinophagales > Saprospiraceae > JAAFJT01. Next base: position 2,295 of record JANPHO010000254.1, on the reverse strand, counting down.
TTGCCCTTTTCAAAGTGTGGCAAATCACCCTCTCCTATCTTGAAATATTCAACCTTGTTTTTATCAATTTTGAGTGCAAACTGTAAAGCGGTTAAAACAGGGTTTTTAATATTTAAATCAAAAATATACTCTTTTCCAGCTTCCAGTTTTTTATCCGTAAAATAGATATTTTCAGTGGGCTTGCTGTTGCGCACCGCCAAAGCGTTCAAACCTGCTCGTGCAGAAAGGTTCACATCACCCACTTTTACAGCCATAAAATCCGCTTTATTGTCGCTTGATGTGAGGTTTGTGAAATTAAGCACCTCTGGAAAATCGTCCGCAAAAGGGTTTTTATTGTCTTGAAAAACATAGTTTTTAGGTAAAAAACGCCATGCCGTATTATTCGGGAAGCGACTAATCCGCCTCAAAACAAGGTTTCTGATTAAAAGCATATCCGAGCCATCAATTTCACCATCGCGATTCACATCGGCGGCAATCATTTGGTAAGGCGACGTGAAGGATTGAATATCTAAAATATGCTTGCTGATGAGCGCAATATCGAATGTGGTTACACCATTGGACACATCGTTATCTCTCGCCGCAAAAATGCGGTATGAACCGCCCGACAACAGATTATTAAACGCGTAACTGCTCGCTTGCACAACTCCAATAGAATCTGTTGAATTGTATAATTTGACCGTAGCTGTTACATTTTCACCACTTTCAAGATTGATACCACCCGATAATGAAAGCAATGGAATATTGACACAATGGTTATTATTATCCACGATATTGATGGTTGTTGTGCAATTGCTGCTGTTTCCACCCGCATCTTTCACGGATAATTGAATGGTTTTAGTACCCAAATCCGCGCATGTGTAAGTCAACGAAGCATTAGAACTTACCCCCTCAGTAATTGACCATATAAGCGCATTTTGTGGCGTACAATTATCCGAAGCGGTTGCCAAATCGGTTGGCAATACCACAGCTTTTTTATCAATGCCTATTGAAATTGTTTTATTTGCAGCGCAGGTTATTGTTGGTTTGGTATCATTAACAGTGATGGTTTGGACGCACGTTTTGCGCTCTTGGGTATTTCGGTTCACCAAAGTCCACGTTCTTTTTAGGATATAACCTTGATTATTCTCGGTTTTTTCATCGAAATAAAGATAATCAATCGCACATGAAGCATCTTGTAATGATGCGCCATTTCTAACAAACGGCACGCCCGTACTGGCAATAGATGTATTAAAATTGCCTTGAACACAGCTTACCACCACATCTTTCGGACATTCTACTTGGTGCAGTTCAACATTTTTAACATAAATAACCCGTTGAACGGTGGAACTATTATTAAAAGCATCAGTAGCCGTGTAGGTGCGAATAACGATTTTAGAAGCGTTATAAGCTGAATTGAAACTGAAACTCTTATCAACTGGGAATCCTTCGGGACGTGAGTCGAAAGTTTGACCATTGGGCGCTGTCAAAACTCTATCTGTATGCGTAAAAGTGGTTTTACTACATTCATAAATGATATTTGGAAGGCTCAAATTCGGTAAAATATTGCCATTTCTGCTCAATTCAGCACACATAATAATAGTATCCAATGCCGCAAATATAACAGGTGCTTTAGTATCTACTACCGTCACTTGGGTAGTACAACTGTTGTTAAAATTATCGCTCACGGTTACTGTCAAGGTTTTACCTAAATCAGCACTTGTGATGTAATTATCCGTTCGGTTAGGAATGCGGGTATTGTAATAGCTTGCACAATAATAAGTGTTATCAATGAGTAAAGATGATCCATCAATGATATTAATACACTGCCTTTCATCCAAAGCGATGGTCAAGGTTGGTAAACATTTTAAGCGTCCAGAGGTCAATTGACCATTGACTCGAATGGTGAAATTACAATCGGCGGTGTTATCCGCCGCGTCCGTAGCTCGATAGGATAAAGGATAAATACCCGCACTGAAAGACGTTCCTGATGTGGAAGACGCAAAAGCGTCAGTTCTCTTAAAAGTAGCTGAACAGTTGTCTGATACTGAGGGGTCAGCAAATACGACCACACGACTACATTCAAAACTACCTAAAGTGAGGGTTTGACTCGGCGGACAAGTGATTTTAGGTTTTTCAATGTCATTTACCGTTATTTTAAAATTGCACGTACTCGCATTATTAGCCGCATCCGTAGCTTTAAAACTCACAGTTGATTCACCAACGGGAAAAGTTGAACCACTTGCCAAAAGACTTGTCAGCGCAACCGTTGCCGAGCAATTGTCCGTAGCCGTGGCATCACTGAATGTGACTTTTGCG
>JANPHO010000253.1:0-1743 GCA_031424515.1 Saprospiraceae bacterium | reverse complement strand
TTTCCAGTTACCAGTATCTACGGTAAAAACCAATTCTTCCATCATTTTTCAAAAAACAGTTTTTTATATGAAACCAGTTTTAAAAATTACGCATATTATTTCGAGCAATGGGAGGAGAAGCATAGGACACCCATGCCCCCTATTTGATTTTTTCATTATGAAGAAGTTAAGCATTATAACTACATTGGTCTTTTTTGCTTCTTTCGCCTATTCCCAAAATTGGTATTCCAAAATTATAGATAGAAATAATAAAACAGAACGAGGTATAAGTTTGTTTTTAGAGGACGAAACGGTCTATGTAAGGGCATTCGGTACTAATCTTGCTCAAAACAACTTGATGTCCATGATAGGCATTAATGAAGTTTTTATTGATACTGTTTGCAATATAAAAAGTTTTGAAAATATTAAAGCAGGCCCTTCACTAATTAGTGAACCCAATTCTTTTGTCCTATCTTCTGAAAACACTCCAACACAAATTAGCCTAACAGCAACCTCAATATCAAAATCAGATTATTCGACATTACTATCAAAAGACCTCTCGCTCAATCTGCCCAACTACGAAGGCTACACCATCAAAAAAAGCATAAAATACAATGAAAAATACTGGATAGGTGGACAGGTATTGGACAACCAAAATTACATCCCTTATTCTGGATGGTACAATTTTCAGGAAAGCGCCGTGTTTTTTATACTCAATAAACAATTGGAAGTGGACACGACGCTGATAATCCCACCCGTTACGGGTGCCTACCTTAAGATCGACGATATAGAAATTGGTGCAGATTCGATACTGTATGTGGCTTTTAGTGAACGATACCTCAGAACCGATGTTTCAGACCCCGGCCTGGAAGATCGTTACAAAATATTTGGATACAACAAGCAGTATCAAAAAGTATTTGAATGGGTCGGCCCTGACCACTTATCAATTGGCAGTAAAGTCCAATTGGCCGCCTCAAAAGACAGCATCCTATACGTAAATATTGAAAAAAACTACCGCCAATACATGGTGGCCATAGACAAAAATGGGCAGACACTTTGGGAAACCCCTTTTGAACAAGTGATTGGTGTCAATGAATACTATTTTGAAAATTTTATAGTTGCATCAAATGGGGATATCATTGGTTGTGGCATTTTTTCTTCGGCAGCCAATCAATTGGGCAAATCAGGCCTGATATTCAGGATGACAGCGGATGGGACATTTAAGTGGAAAAAGGCCATCCGGATAAATAAGGCATTTGATATTTCTATCCCTTTTAACCCAGACTGGTGGCCTTATCGATCCGTACTCAATGACATCGTTGAATTGGATAACGGCGATTTATTTGCAGTTGGCGATATACGGCGTTTTGTAAGTTTGGATGCAGTCCCAACGCATAATTTCGATATATGGATAGTCAGGACAAGTAGTGATGGCTGTTTATGGGAAAATTGCGATTCTATACAGGAAATTGTCACGAAGCCCAATTACATTCCGATTGTAACGGATAAAAATGAATGGATTGTTGATTATATTCAACCTGCATTTCCGCAAGAGATTAGGAGATACACGTTCGATACAGATTCGGTACAAATCGGCAATCAATATTATCGTACTCCCACTGCCTTTACTATGGAAGAATTTTTAAGGCTTCAGGGAAAAAAAGACGAAGAAGATTATTTTAGAAAAAGAGCTGCTCTGCTGGCTAATATGAATCGCCGCCAGTTTAAACCAAAATTCAGAGTATCCAACGATTGGTTTAATAG
>JANPHO010000252.1:0-18277 GCA_031424515.1 Saprospiraceae bacterium | reverse complement strand
CCATTCATCCAATGCCACCACACGCGGGGTTTTGCAGCGTTGGGTGGTGTTTTAAAATCTTTAAAAAGCGGATTTTGCGCTTTACCTATAAACGTGATAAGCAATAGGCTTAAAATGAGGTATTTTGTCTGATTTTTCATTTTTTAAAATTTCACTCTGATCACCGAAAACGAATACCCTTTTAGTTCTAATGAAACAATGTTATTTTTTGTTAAAATTTCCTTTTCAGAGGGCGCAACTACTGAGGGGGTATCCAATGTATTCTCAGCTTCTAAGTTATCATTTTGCAAAACGATGCAACGAGCCTTTGTATCTATTTTTTTAATACTCTCTATATTCACCTCCGCTAATTGTGTATTTTTAGAAGTATTCACTAATTTAATAATCAATTCATTCGTTTTTTTATCAATAGTCGCCGAAGCATAAAGGCTGTCTTGACCAGTAGCAGGTGCATTTTTATAAGTTATTGGCACTACTTGGTTGCCTTTATTATTGGCGTAGAATTTCTGAACGTGATAATTTGGAGTAGGCATCGTTCTAAGATTATCGACCCAAATCAAATTCGGTTTCCATTGCCAACCATCAATATGCCCAAAGAGTGGTGCGTACGACGCCATACCAACCACATCAGCATTGCGCTCTAAACCTGTCATAAAAGCGGCTTCAGCAATAGCCGTCCGCCAATTGTTTTTATTATCAACACTAACTGTTTTGTCGCTCTGACCTGCATACTCGCCCGCAAATACTTTTGAATTACTTTTCCTATCATAACTATCATAGCGATTGGCATTGCTCAAAAACCATTCTGGGCGACTGTAGTAATGTTCATCTATAAAATCCGCATTCATTTTTCGCAAATTTGGGTTTAAATAGTCGAACATCTCTCCACTTGCCGCAATGCCAGAGCTACATACCAACTTGATTTGGGGATATTGTTTTTTAATGCGTTCTTGAAATATTTTCAACCGTTCCAAGTATTGAGGGCCCCAGTTTTCATTGCCTACGCCAAGCATTTTTAGGTTAAAAGGAGCAGGATGCCCCATTTCAGTGCGTATTTTACCCCATTTACTGAGGGGGTCGCCGTTGGCAAATTCTATTAAATCTAAAGCATCTTGAATATACGGATCGAGATCATCCATCGGGGCTAATTCAGCTGAATTGAATTGACACGCCATGCCGCAGTTTAAAATAGGTAAAGGTTCAGCACCTATATCCTCTGACATTTGAAAATATTCAAAAAAGCCTAAGCCGAAAGATTGAAAATAATCGGGTGCAGGGCGATGCGCAAATTCATAATTCCACCGATTGACTATGAGTTTTCTATCTTCCACAGCTCCCACCGTTTTTTTCCATTGATAACGCACCGACAAATCATGCCCTTCAACGATACACCCGCCAGGGAAGCGAATAAAACCGGGTTTTAAATCCGCTAAAATTTGTACCATATCTGCCCGCAAACCACCTTTTCGCCCCTTCCAAGTATCGCTTGGGAAGAGTGAAATCATGTCCAAATCCAAAGCGCCATTACCCTCAAACCATATATTAAGTTTAGCTTTTGGTTCAGTAACCGTCGCAGTAAAACTCATTTCGCCTTTGTGCCACCCAGCACCCTTTTGAGTAGGGGTAAAAATACCTGAACCAATAATATCGCCTTTCGTTGTTACTAATTCCACGTGCATTTTAGCGTTTGCTTCCTTTTGACGATATAAAACTGAGAAATCATAGCGCAAACCCTTTTTAATACCCATTCCTCGAAAGCCTTCATTGGTTAAACCCAAGCTTCCCTTTACATTATTATCAAGCAATACTTGCAAGTAACGTGGATTAGTTGCCTCTTTTTCGGGTCGATTGATGACAGTAATTTCATTGCCAATATTGATTCCAAACATTGATTTGCCACCGTTGACTTTCCAACCCATCATCGGTTTGAAAAATTCAAAAGAACGATTTTTGACCAATTCGGCATACAAACCACCATCGGCACCCATGTTGATGTCTTCAAAAAAGATACCCCACATATTAGGTGAAACATCCGCCGTTGGTTTATCTGCCTTAACGGTAAAAAGCGCTTTATTTTGCGCAAAAACGCCTACGGAAAGGCATAAAAAAATTAGAATAGAGAGTTTATTTTTCATCATAAATTTTTTGCTAAAAATAGTAAAAATACTGAGGGGGTAGGTATTTTGAATTTTTCATTTTAAATATAGCTATTAATGTTGTTTATACTCTTTTGGTGTCAAACCCGTTTTTGATTTAAAAAATCGACTAAAATCGCTGTGGTTTTGTTGTGAAAGTTTATAGGCGATTTCGCTGATTTGCATATCCGTCTGTTTCAATAAAACTTTGGCTTCCAATAAAATCATCTCATTGAGTAAGTCTTGGGCAGATTGTCCCGTGGTTATTTTAACGCATTTATTCAAATGATTGGGTGAAACGGCGAGCATGTCGGCGTATTCGGCAACCTTTTGTTTTTCATAAATATGGCGTGAAAGGGCATCTTTGAAGTTTTGAGCAATCATCAAAGCCGTATTTTTTTTGACGGATACTGAGGGGGTATAGAAGCGTTTGAGTTCTGTGAAAAGAGCCAACAAATAAACCGTCACAATATCCAGATTGGCAGCGCTTTCTTTTTTATACTCGCTTTCGAGCCTCTGAAAGATAGGCATCAATAAGGCCGTTGTCGCCCCATCAATTTCTACAATCGGGTTGCCAATAAATTGTAGAAAAGGGAAATCGCGAAGGATATTGTGCTGCGGCAAATGATTGGTAAAAACATCTAAATTGAAATGACAGAAATACCCTTCAGTATCTCCCCTCATATAATCATGATTTGTTATTTGATAAGCAGGTAAAAAGAAAAAGGTATTTTCCCTAACTTCATAAGGATTTAAAGCCTTACTCCGTAGGGTCATACCTTTAGTTATAAATAAAAAATCATATACTTGCTTGCGATGCGGGGGCAATGGAAAATGTATTTTATCAATATAATCCTCAATTTTATTGATGTGAAAAAGGTGATGCGAGGCAGAAGAAAATAGTTGTTGATATGCCTTCCCGAAGTGGTGATCACTCATTTCATTCAACTCCCAAATAGGTATGGATGTAAGTTTTGGCATGAGTCTAAATATTTTAGAAGCTGTTTGAGATATTATTTTTAGATAGAAATAATATCTCAAACAGCTCTTTAATCTTGGAAAATAGCAACCGCTCGTGTCCAACCCGCGCTTGCTCCTTTAATTTTTGCCGGAAAACACGCTACTTTAAAGCCAAATGGTGGTAATTGGTCGAGGTTCGCCAGTTTTTCAATTTGACAATATTCTTTTTCAATACCCACATAATGCGCCTGCCAAATAATCCCCGGACGTGGATTATTGCGATAATCTTCGGCTTGAATATGCAACGGAATATCCCAACCCCAACCATCTGTACCCATCACTTTTATGCCTTGGTCAATGAGCCAATGCGTTGCCTTTGCGGATGCACCCACGTGAATTTTCACAAAATCAGGGTGATGTAAGCGTTTGTCGGCATCGCAGCGAATCAAAACTATATCAAAAGGCTTTAAAGTGTAGTTAATAGCCGCTAATTTTTCAATCAAATCTTCAGGCTCGAACATATAGCCGTCGGGCTTGTCCGTAAAATCCAAGACAACGCCATCGTGAAAAAACCAATCCAAAGGCATTTCATCAATCGTTCTCGACGGTTTGCCTTCGCAAGTCGGGAAATAGTGATACGGCGCATCCACGTGCGTTCCACAATGGCTTGTCACCGACAGAAACTCGCCCGCAGGTCCGTTACCTTCAATAAAAACATCGGTCAAGCCTTCAAACAGCTTACCACCCATTTTTTTAGCTCCTTCCTTATGGTCTTCATAGACAATCTTAGTCGGTAGAGGTTCTTTAATATCTTCTGAAATGGTTACTGAAATATCTATAATTTTCATTTTTTTTAGTTTTTAGTGTGTGGTTTTTAGTGTATAGCTTCTAAAAACTACACACTAAAAACTACACACTTTTAAATGACTTTATTTCTTAAAACGCCAATGCCTTCAATTTCTAATTCTACCACATCGCCAGGTTCGATAGGACGATGAACACTGAAATTATTCTCAATCAAGCTCCCCCACCCGACTGTACCTGAGCCGAGAATATCGCCCGGCATGAGTGTGACATTGTTTTCGGAAGCCCGCTCAATCATTTGCGGAAATGTCCAATACACGGTCTTATAATTGCCTTCACAGATAACGGTATCGTTGATTTTTGCAGTCATTTTCACATCAAAACGGTCTCCTGTTGTCAGCGGCAGGGCTAAATGTTCGGGGTGAATTTCTCTTGAAATCGAACAACGATATTGTTCAAATTCATCTTTAGTGACGATACAGGGACCAATGGCATTGGCAAAATCCTTTCCTTTGTGTGGACCCAATGGTACTTCCATCTCTCTTTTCTGAATAAAACGAGCCGTCCAATCATTAAAAACAGTGTAACCAAATATGTAATCGTTCGCATTTTCTGCTTTAATGTCTTTACCTTTTTTACCCACAATCACCGCTATTTCCAATTCCAAATCCATCTTGATTTCTTTTTCAGGGCGTTTTATATCATCATTGGGTCCATAAATAGCTTGGTGATTGGTAAAATAAAAAATCGGCATTTCATACCAAGCCTCGCCAACCTTATGTCCAAAAGATTTGGACGCATTGAGCATGTGCTGTTCAAAGCCAATATAATCCCGAAAACTACGGGGATTTGGCAATGGTGCTAAAAGAGTCACCTCATCGAGTTTATACTGAGGGGGGGCGTTTTCTAAATTATTTTCCTTAATAATCTTGAAATACTGCTCATTTTTATCAATAAAACTGAGCATATCGTTCGGCAAACGCTTATCAGTAGCTTTCATATCCACTACTCCATCGCCTTTGAGCCAGCCAATACGGGTTTGTCCTTTCGGGTTTCTAAATGTTACCAGTTTCATCTAAAGTTTTTAGTTTATAATGTTTGATGTGTAGTGTTTTAATTCTAAAAACTAAATACTACAAACAAAACACTTGAAAAAATTAAATCGGAGCCGCTAACGAAGCCAACGTTTTACCCATCAAAGCGCCCATATTGGCACCTTCGGGCAACGGGATGCCATTCCATTCCATTTGTTCCCATTCAGCTAATTGCAAAGACGCATCGCAAACCATTTTACAACGGTCATAGCGGCGTTTCATATAATTTTCTAAAACATCTTCTACGCTTTGATCTTTTGCCAATTCTTCGGCTAAAACCACCGCATCTTCAATCGCTAATGCCGCACCCGAACCCAATTGTGGAATAGTGGCATGAGCGGCATCGCCTAATATCAAAATACGGTTTTTATACCATGGGGCAGACATTACCAACGTTTCAAGCGGGCGATAAATAACGCCTTTAGGATCGGTGATTTGGTCAACCAAGTCTGCTACCATTTTAGCAGGATATTGTGACACATACGATTTTAAGCGCGGTACTAATTCTTCTTCGGGTATAAATGGATTATCAGCACCCTCGGCAGTAACAACGAACATATAAATCGAATCCGCAGTCATAGGAATTAAACCCACTTTTGATTTTTTACCGAAGTACATATATCCTGTTTCCAATTCAGCCGGGCGTTTGAACGCATATCGCCAGACCGATGAGCCTACGTATTGCGGTTTTTGCTCACCAAATACCATATTGCGTACTTTCGAGTTGACGCCATCCGCTCCTACCACGAGTTGGTATGACCCCTCAGTACCATCCGTAAATTTGACACCTACCCGCGTCCCTTCGTTTTCAATTTCTGAAACGGTCAAGCCCATGCGGAAAGTCACGCCATTTTCAAAAGCCGCTTCATAGAGTATATCATGCAATATTTTACGGGATATACCATTGTGCGTAGGGTAACGACCCATTGGAGGAATACCGATTTCTGCGAATTGATGCCCCGTGGGTGCGCACATTTTCACTTTGCCATACGGCGAACCTCGGCGCTTTGCTTCATCTGCCACGCCCAGAGCATCTAAGGCACGGAGGGCGTTGGCTTGCTGAATGATACCCACGCCATATACATTAAATTCTTTTTGTAATTCGACGATTTCGGCGTCGATGCCCGCACGACGTAAGGCGATGCCCAGTGATAAACCACCAATGCCACCACCTACAATAAGGACTTTTTTAACTGACGACATTTTTCGATTTCGGGTTTGTGATTTTGGATTTCGGGACACTTGAAGATGTTTTAAAATCCTTAATCGGGTTATTCTTGTTGTTTTATTCTTGAAATTAAAATATTGATTATCAATGTTTTAATCAAATTTTGAAAAACTGACAATTAGTAAAAATAGGATTAAATGTACCAATAAGATTGTTAAAATTATCTTTTCAAAAGAGTTGGTATTTTTAAATTTATCAAGTAGTAGTCCGTAAATGGGATATTGAATCATGCCTAAAAACGTAAAAAACCATTGATACTATCTTGAAATATTGTCCCTATCATTCCCCATGGAAAAAGTAAGTTTGCAACCGAATAAGTGCCATGCCCGCCACCCATAGAAAGCACTGCAAAGATTAATAATACAGGTGTTATGCAACAAAGCACCATTGTGTATACGTTTCTCTCCATAAATATTAACGTCTATTTTAATGAACGCCCGCCATCAACAGGGATAATTGAACCCGTTGTAAAAGTCAAATATGTGGCTAATGCATACACTGTATTCGCTACATCCTCAGAAGTTGCCAATCTACTGAGAGGGGTCAAATCTTCCTGCATTTTTAAATAAGCAGGGTTAACGCTTTTGGCATATTCACCCAAAACCCAACCTGGCGAGACTGAAACAACCCGAATATTAGGCGCTAAAGCCCTTGCCAATGAACGGGTCATACTATCCACCGCCGCTTTTGACGCGCAATAGGCAACATTGCTACCAATACCCGTGACCGCTGCAACGGATGAAATATTCACGACTAAACTGTTTTGGGTTTCGCGTTTTGAGTTTTGAGTTGCTGTTATCAATAATTCTTTGCACGCTCTAATCATGGCAAAAGTGCCTCTGACGTTGGTTTGCATGATTTTATCAATCCATTCATCGCTCAGTCCGTCCAAATCATCGTGCGGAACGGGCGTCGTGATACCTGCATTATTGACTAAAATATCGAGTTTGCCGTACTTTTCTTTTATGAAATCTGCTAAATCTTTAAGTTTTGCGGCATCAGTTGTGGGTGCGTGAAATATAGAATGATTGCCCCCCCTCAGTATTTTGAGCAAATTCTCTGCTTTTTCGGCATTAGAATTATAAGTAATGATAACTGAATAGCCATTTTCTGCCATTTTTTTACAAATAGCCGACCCAATTCCGCCTGCACCGCCTGTTACTAAAATGACTCTCATATTTAAACCTATTTTTTCAATCTCCTAACCCGAATATCCGCTTGCTCTTGATGCCCCGCAAAATGCTCTAAATTGCACAATCTTGAACAATATTCTCCAATTAAAACACTGGCTTCATCCGTTAAAATGCGCTGATATGAGTGCGTTTTGATGAATTTTCCGACCCACAAACCGCCTGTGTAACGCCCTGCCCGCTTAGTAGGCAAAGTGTGATTGGTCCCAATGACTTTATCGCCATAACTCACATTCGTGCGTGCTCCTAAGAATAATGCACCGTAATTAGTCATATTTTTAAAGAAAAAATCATCGTCGTCAGTCATCACTTGCACGTGTTCGCTGCATATTCTTTCGGACTCTTGGAGCATTTCTTCTTTAGTATCACACAAGATAATTTCACCGTAATCCCGCCACGAAACGCTCGCAATATCACGCGTTGAAAGGCGTTTTAAAACATTTTCTATTTGTTTTGGCAGCTCTTCTGCAATTTTTTTACTATTGGTAATGCACACCGCAGGAGAATTATAGCCATGTTCCGCCTGGCCCAAAAGGTCAACCGCCACCAATTCAGCATCAACTGTATCATCACAAATCACCATTGTTTCAGTAGGGCCCGCTAAAAGGTCAATACCGACACGACCGAAAAGTTGGCGTTTAGCTTCTGCCACATAGGCATTGCCGGGACCCACGAGCATATCAACCGCTGTCACCGCATCATTATCTGCGTCTGCTGCTGCGCCCAAAGCCATCAATGCTACTGCTTGAATGCCGCCTAAAACGTAGATTTCATCTGCCCCTGCTAAGGCTTGCGCTGCTACGATAGCCGCCGCAGGTTTACCCTCATACGGTGGCGCACAAGCGATAACGTGCTTGACGCCCGCCACTTTTGCCGTTAAAATACCCATGTGCGCCGATGCCAAAAGCGGATATTTACCGCCCGGCACATACGCCCCTACCCTATTGATGGGGATGTTTTTATGACCCAAAATAACACCGGGAAGCGTTTCTACTTCCACATCACGCATCCCCAACATTTGTACTTGGGCAAAGCGTTTGATTTGCGTTTGTGCGAATTTGATGTCTTCAATATCTTGCGCCGTAAGACTGTCAATACATGCCTGAATTTCAGCAGCCGACAATTTGAAGGTTTTAGGATTCCATTTGTCAAATTTTTCGCTGTACTCTCTTATCGCTGCCCAACCACGGATTTCAATATCGGCTAAAATGGTCTCCACCGTTTTAGCAACCTGTTGGTCAATATCGCGTTTTTCTTCGGCTGGTTTGCCTGTTTTTATATATTTTATCATCTTATTATGAGGATTTGAGGATTTGAAGATGCGAGGATTTGAAATCAGATACTCAAATCCTCACATCTTCAAATCCTCATCATTAACTCTTGATTTTCTCTTCAATCCAATCGTACATATTAAAAGACTTCGTGAAATCATCTACCGAACAGTGCGCCGAGCCACTTTCCTCTTTGGGTACAATTTCCATCACATGCTCACAAGTCAATGCTTCGTTGACTTTATAAGCATTTTCAACAAAATTCTGACGGTCATCTTCGCCGTGTAAAATGTATGTTGGGCACGTAATTTTTTCAGCAACTCCTTCTAAAGTGAAGTTTTTCAACTTTTCACGGGCTTCAGTCATGTTTTCAGCACCGACGATATGTTGTACAATTTCAGCCAAAGGGTGATTATCGGGACGATTTTTCCAGATATCGTAGTATGACCACACTGCGCCAAATATCATACACACCTTAAAACGAGGCTCAAAAGCCGCACAACGAGCCGCCATATAACCGCCCATCGAAACCGCTCCAATGCCTACTCGTGTAGTGTCCACATCATCTTTTAAATTATCTATTACCCAATCCAAAACCACAGTACCTGCTACGTCAAAATCGTAACGGGTGTGGATGTGATTGAGGCGTAGAGCAGCGCCTTGTCCGGGTCCATCCACTGCCATCATGGCAATACCTCGCTCGTTGAGGTGTTGAGCAATACCAAAATACAACTCCTCAGCCAAGCTATCCAAACCACCAAACATAATCATCAACGGTGGATTTTTAACACCTATAGGTTTGAATAAATAGCCTGGTAAAAATGAACCCTCGAAAGGTATTTCCACTTGAAGCGGTTTTTCATCAAATAAATGAATGGCTTTGATAAAGGCATCACGACACTTTAAATAATAAGGAATTTTACGCTCATCTTGCAAATTCATAAAAAATTCGCTTGTGCGGAGGTAGTTGAAAGCCCTTAAGTAGGTTCTACGAGCGGAAATTTTATGCCCATTTTCAGCATAATTTTCAGCTAAATTATAGACTTTATCACCCATTTTGACCCAAGCTTTGTTAAAGCTTTCACGATTGGAAGGGTCTATTTCACTTGCTACTTCTAATATTTCAGCAAATTCGCCGCCACCGTAATGGGCTTGCGTTAGTGCTCTATTGACTTGGTATGAAGGCATATATTGCCCGGGGAAGTAATGCCACATTTTTCGATTTCGGATTTTTTGATTTCGGATTTCGGAGGGCTTCCTGCAAAATCTGAAATCTGTGATTTTTGATTGCGTTTTAGCTAAAATACTGAGGGGGTGTTGATTTCGGGTTTGGGAAAATTTAACCGAAATCCGAAGTCGCTAAACGTCCGCAGGTTTCACCTGCCCGTCAGTCAAGCCCAATTTTTTACCTTTTGCCATTTCAGCAAATGGATTTGCTGTACCCCACGCATCGTTTGGATTGTCTTTTAAATAGTGAACATCTAAATGGTCAGGTGCAAAAACGAGCCTTGCACACGCATAATATTCAAACAATACCCCGCTACCCGGGTCAATAATATAGATGAAAAAGCCTTCATCCGCTTTATGGCGAGTGGGTGCGCCCATGACACTTTTATAGCCTTTTTCAATAAAATAATCGAGGGCAATAAGTACCTCTTCGCGGCTATCCACATTCCAGCAAATATGGTTCAATACACCTTCATTTTCACCGATATTCGGGTCAGTAAAAACAGCTATATCATGCGATAAGTTACCAATTGTCCAAAGACCTCCGATGGGCGGTATATGGTCTTCAATGCGAATTTCATCGGGATTTTTCAAGCCCATGCCTTGCCAAAAGGCTTTTTCATCGGCATATTTTCCTTTAGCCACCATGTAAGTCACGTGGTCAAAACGGCGTGGATTGGCACCCAACTTGCGGTTACTGGCATAACGGTCGGCGTAAATACTGGCTTTTTCGCCGGTTTCACGCAACCAAACGACATCCCAAAACACCTCATGGATATGTCCATCGGGGGATTTAAAACGGTAAGCTTTTCCATGTCCCAAGTCGCCGTCGTGCCAACCAAGACCCGCGCCAATACTTTCCAGATATTGAACAACGTCTTCCAAAGCTTCGGAGCTATCAGCCCGCCAGCCTAAATGTCCTAAACCTGACTTTTCACTTTGGGTTAATTTAAGGGTGTGGTGAAAATAATCGCCCCATGCGCGAAGGTAAACGGAGCTGTTTTCGCGTCCTGTTTCGTCCATACCGACTACATCGCGAAAAAACTCAACGGATTTATCCAAGTCAGTAGTTAAAACTTCAATATGCGCTAATTGCGAAAAGTAATGTGGATTGCGTGCCATTGTATAATTTGCTTAAACCTTTTTAAAATAAAATAAAAGTTTGAATTTTATACAAAGGTGAGAATAAAGATTTGATTTCTATATTCATAATAACGCAAAAGATATGCAAAATCAATCCATTTTGAACTAATTTAGATTTTATAGGCGATTTAGTTAGCGTTTTGAAGATATCTTACACATCTGTACTGAGGGGTATTCTATAAAATACCAGATTCAAGTTGTTCTAAATATATAAAATCTGGTGCCCTTACTCCTGCTTCTTCTCTAATTTTGATGAGTCGAGGTGATTCAAAAAATTGCTTCGCATTCTCGTGCGATGTCCAAATAGAAAAATGGACTATTTTATTAGCATCACTATCGTATCTGAGTACTTGGTACGATATTTCACCCGCCTCTTTTCTTATAACAGAAGCCTTGTCAAATATTATTTTCCAGGCGGCGTAATCTTCTACTTCATGAATAATTAAAACGTATTTCATCATTTTTCAATTTGTAAAACAATACCACTGTGGTCTAATTCGCCATTGCCGTCTTCTATAGCAGCTTTCATAGTTTCAGCGACTTGGGCAGTACCTTTCAAGGCAACATCATACTCTTTTCCAGCTTGTAAAGCCAATTTCATATCTTTATTATGCAATTTTATTTTAAACCCGGGTTTGAAATTGCGGTCTATAATCCGCTGTCCATGTAAGTCAAGTATGCGACTTTGAGCAAAACCTCCGAGTAATACTTCCCGCATTTTTTCAAGATTGACCCCTGCTTTACTCGCTAATGTGAAAGCTTCTCCAACCGCTTGAATAGTCATCCCCACTATCATTTGGTTACAAATTTTAGTAGTTTGTCCCGCCCCTGCTTCGCCAATATGGACAATGTTTTTACCCATTGCTTGGAACAATGGCAAGGCTTCATTAAAAGCCTTTTCGGTCCCACCGACCATAATAGAAAGGGACGCAGCTTCAGCACCCACTTGCCCGCCCGAAACGGGTGCATCTAAGGATTCTACTCCTTTTTTTTGCATTTCTGCGAAAATATTCCGCGCCGTTGAAGGGGCAATTGATGACATATCTATAAAAATAGCCCCCTTTTTAATGCCTTCCAAAACACCATTTTCACCCAAAACTACCTTCTCCACATCGGGTGAATCGGGCAACATGGTGATAATAATATCGCTATTTTCAGAGATAGCTTTTATAGTATCAAAAGCCGTTGCCCCGGCTTCAATGAGCACATTGGCTGCTTTATTTGTATTTAAAACAGACACTGAATAGCCTGCTTTTAGTAAATTCAATGCCATCGGTTTGCCCATAATGCCCAAGCCGATAAATCCTACTTTTTTCATTTTGTTTGACATTTGATAAAACATCCCGAGTTTTGTGTGTTACAAAACTTGGGATGTCTCATTTTTAGTTGCAAAATACTGAGGGGGTACTCCAATGCCTTACATATAATTAGAAACTACTCACATTCAGGCGTGCACCAGTAACACATTTCCCATTCAATGAAGGAGTAGGTATAGCAGAATTCAGAATCGCATTCTTTATAT
The DNA here is from genome assembly GCA_031424515.1 of Saprospiraceae bacterium. GTDB lineage: Bacteria > Bacteroidota > Bacteroidia > Chitinophagales > Saprospiraceae > JAAFJT01. The sequence goes on along the minus strand of JANPHO010000252.1, from coordinate 5,703 downwards.
TTGAAATGGGTACTTTGGGATGAGTTGATGCATATAATGCTACGGCGCCCGTTACGTGAGGTGTTGCCATAGATGTACCACTATAACTTGTATAAGCCGATACAAAATTACCCCTCAATTTGGTTGAAATTGTAGAAACGATATCCACACCTGGCGCACCAATATCGACCGTAGAAGCCCCAAAGCTTGAGAAATTAGCTATTGAACCATCACTTGCAATGGCTGCTACTGATATAATATTAGGTAAATCAAAACTTGAGGGATAAGTTGGGGCAATGTCATTGTTTTTAGTATCATTTCCAGCCCCTGCAATAAATAAAATATTGGCATCATTTGCTCTTGCAATGGCATCATACAAACTTTGTGAGAAAGAACTACCAATAATCCACGAATTGTTGGTAGCTACAATATTAATACTATTGATTGAGCGTGTTTTAAGGTTTGTAAAATAGTCAATGGCTTTTATAGCATTAGCGACAGTCCCGCCTTTCTTGCCTATAAATTTACCACTCATTAGTTTCACTGACCAACAGACACCCGCTACTCCTTTATTATTGCCGCCAATACCGCCAATGGTTCCTGCAACGTGTGTGCCATGAAGATCGTTTAAGCCATCAAATATGGTATTATCATTTCCATAAAAATCCCATCCATTAATATCATCAACGTAGCCGTTGCCATCGTCGTCAATATCATTATTGGGAATTTCACCTGTATTAACTCCTACATTATCTGCTAAATCTTCATGTGTAGGTAAAAACCCTTCATCAATCACTCCTATATAAACACTATTAGACCCCGTATGGTTATTAGCCCAGGCTGTAGCAGCTTGACAGCCATAGGGGTTTGTAGAAGACATACCCCACAGTGAATTATCTGTAAAATACGGGTCATTTGAAACCGCATTGTACGTGCAGATATAGTTGGGTTCAGCATATTCAATTTCCGAAAAGCCTTTAATGCGAGAAAGAGCATCAGCCGTCGTTATAGGTAATTCAATTAAAAAAATACCTTCACTGTTACCAAGGCGAGCCATCATTTTGGTTAGAATTTTTTCCTTCAGTTTGCCACTAATGCGAGATAAAATTTCTGTTTTCTGATCGTCAGAAGTGCCTTCTTTAAATTTTATCAATAATTCATTAGGTACACCGTCTTTTGCCATTTCTGCTGCAAGTTCCCCATTCGTTTGAGTAGGTGAAACATCTTTGGATTGATTCAAGTCTGTTTCACAAGCTGTAAAAGCGACGTAAAGTGCAACGAATGTTGCCCCTTTAAATAGTTGTTTAATCATAAGTTTAAAATATTTTGATTATTAATTAAAAAATGCGAATAATGGATTCAAATTAAGGAAATCCTAACAATTTACAAGTCTTGAGCCCATAATTTGTATAAAATTAAAACTATTTGTATGATTTTTTCATTTAAAAACCCCAAAAACTTGTTTTTATGTTAATGGGCCTGGATTAAACAACACCAAATCATTATAAAGCCCTAATTTATCCGTCGCTACTTTTTTAGTACCACTCGCCACTTCTAAAATCAGATGAAATAGCTCCCACCCCATTTCTTCAATTGTTTTAGCTCCAAAAGCTATAGGCCCTGCATCAAAATCAATCAAATCGAACCACCTATCGCTCAATTTTGAATTGGAACTCACTTTTATAACAGGCACCATCGGCAAGCCATAAGGCGTTCCACGACCTGTGATAAAAACGTGTATATTCATCCCCGCTGCTAATTGCAATGTGCCACAAACGAAATCACTCGCGGGCGTGGCGACAAAATTTAAACCTTTTTTCCGTATTCTATCGCCCGGTGCAATGACATCTACAATCGGACTTGTGCCCGATTTGGCAATTGAACCCAAGGCTTTTTCGACAATATTACTCAATCCGCCGCGTTTGTTGCCGGGTGTTGTATTAGCGCTTCTATCCACGCTGCCTTGCAAAAGATAGTCGTCATACCATGCCATTTCGTCCAAAAGGGCTTGCGCTACTGAGGGGGTCGTCGCACGAGGCACTAACAAATGTATAGCATCGCGCACCTCCGTCACTTCCGAAAAAAAGACTGTTCCCCCTGCTCTGACGATTAAATCAGCTGCAAACCCCGAAGCAGGATTGCCCGTTATGCCTGAAAAAGCATCACTACCGCCGCACTGCATACCCACCACTAAATCAGAGGCAGGGCAAGTCTCCCGTTTACGCGCATTGAGTTTTTTTAAATGCTTTTCAGCCATATCCATGATACCGCTGACCATTTCTTGAAAACCTGAAAAAGCTTCGTCTTGAAGGTAAAGAATAGACCCCTCAGTATTTTGACCATTAGGCAATAATCGCTCAGGTCTTAGCTTTTCACAACCCAAGCCAATGACCATTATTTCACCGCCGAAATTAGGGTTTTGGGCAATATTTTGAATGGTTCTAATCGGAATCATCGCCGCAGGGGCATTGATGGCAATGCCACAACCATAACTGTGATTGAAAGCAAAAACGTCATCTACATTCGGGTATTGGGGCAGTAATTCCTTTCTAATTTTATTTTCAATATAATCCGTAATGCCCGCCACACATTGCACACTCGTGGTAATACCCAATATATTTTTAGTGCCTACGCTCCCATCTGCATTTTTATAGCCTTGAAAAGTATAACCCGTTAATGGCTCAATCAGCACGTCTTTTGCTTCGGGTAAAGGCATATCTTTCAAATCGGGCGGCTCGGGCATTTCAATTTTATCCTCATTTACCCATTCCCCTTTTTGAATATTGGTATTGGCATAACCAATAATCTGCCCGTACCGAATCACAGCATCATCTCTATCAATCGGCGATAAAGCGACTTTATGCCCCATCGGAATGTCTTCCATTAAAACGAGATTATCTAAAACAGTCGTTCCTTTTTTTAAACCAAAAGCATTGCAGACGATGCCAACATTGTCTGAGGGGGTTGTTTGGATGACAGTGGTGTCGGTGGTGTATATCATTAATATAGTGGCTATTTTAATCTTTTAGTTGCCTATTTTGGCTTTTACTGAGGGGTATTTTCAAAATTTAACTCATCTAATAATGAGCAGCTCGAAATTCCAAAGCTTCATTTAAATAAAAAGAATCAGTTAGTAATATTGATAATCTCTCTGTTAGTTTATATAATTTTCTCTTTTGTTTTTCTTTTTCCTGTTTATCAACTCTATCTGTATCAATTAATACCTCATCTTCTATTAACTGGTTCATTAAATTTATGAATAGTTGCCTTTGTTTAGCTATATCATATTGTTTTACAAGCTCTTTTTCATACTTATTCAAACGATAAATTGAATATTCTGCATAACCTGTTATTCGTTTATTTTGATGCCCAAAGTATGTACCTCCTCCTTTTAATCCGCCAAATAATTGGTTAACCGTTTGGTATAATTCAACTACTTTCTGTCTTGATTTCTCTAATTTAATATCGGAATTGAAGCGTTTTTGCAAAAAATAACCATAGAGCGTATAATAGGCATCTCGCCCTAATTCACTTGAAAAATGATTACATTTGTCTTTTGAAATGCTATCTAAATAAGGAAATCGACTATTAGATTTCATATATGTAAGGTCAGGGTGTAATACAACTTCATTATTTAGTTCAGGATAGCATTGTAAAATGCCTTTAATCTCTTCATCACTGTACGCTAATGAATCATCTTGGCCACCAAATGGTATAAAAATGGAATCGTTTTCATTTGTTATTTTTTCATCTATACTTTTTACAAATCCTTCTTGAACACTAACTATGTTTTTAGAGTAACAATCAATACAAAAAATTAGTGTTGAATGAAAAGCTATTAAAGCTATAATGGGTCTTTTTTTCATTGCAATATTTTTTCATTTAAAACACCTTTTATACTGAGGGGGTACTCACCTTAAAGCCCCTCTTAAAAACCGCACCCAAATATTCCATTGATACGCATTTTTGACGGTTGAAAACTGATTTTCTACTTTATCAAAAGCATCTTCGATATAAGCATCGTGTAACCAACGAACAGCCAAAGACCATATAAGTGTCGCTTTTATGGAAGTATTCATATCAATTGTGTGCTTAATTTCAGTTCGTTGAGCATCTAAAGCGGTGATTTCAAATCTATGAATACCGTTAAATCCTTCGGGTTTAGAAAACTTAAATTCAACCCTTTCACCTTGCTGATAGGCTTGAACGGTGTATCTAATAGGCCCATGTCCTCCTTTTGAACCCACTTGTAATCCTTTATCCAATTTCATGCGAGGCCATTTATCGGTAGCCAGCATCCTATCATTTTCAGATGCCAATGTGTCCAATAATTCAGCAATTTTTTCTTTCGGCTGATTGATGATCCTTTTATGAATATTAAGTACTTTCATCGAAATTATTTCTACTCCAACTATCTTCAAAATGGTTTTAATACTGATTAGTACAGTAACAAAGATAATTCTGTTATTTACTTTTTCGTAGTATTTTAATTGAGCTAAAAGTATTTAGCTTTGTGAAAATAAAAAAACGATGAACCCACTTTTACTCTTTATTATTTTAATCGCCTGCATTATTACTGCTTTGTATTTAGGGCGCGTTCGCTACATCAAGCAATTAAGCTCTGCTATGATTGTCATTTTCTTGACAGCTATTTTAGCCAATGTCGGTCTAATTCCAACTTCTTCGGCTGCACCTCCTTTGTACGATGGCATTTTCAAATACATTGCACCAATGGCCATTTTTTATTTGATGTTGAGTGTCAATTTAAAAAGTTTGAAAAAAGCTGGACTACCCATGATTGGGAATTTCTTTCTTGGCGCACTGGGCATTATGGTGGGTGTAGTGGTTGGGATGTGGGCAGTCAATGGTAAAATGCGCATGGGCGAAAATTATTTTGCTGTCGGCGGTATGTTTACAGGTACTTTTATTGGCGGTAGCATTAATTTAAACGCCGTTGCTTTGCATTATAATGTAACAAAAGATGGGTCATTATACGCCGCTATTACCGCTATTGATAATATTATGACTGCTATATGGGTCATGGCGACGATTGCGATTCCAAAAATAATGAGAAAAATACTACCCACGCCAAGACAAGGCGCGGCGTCAAATGAAAGCTACGAACAGGCATTGAGTGACATCGAAACCGTGAACCCCCTCAGTATTGCGTGGCTTTTATTGATTGGTTATGGCACTTTACTCGTTGCGCAAGAATTGAATAAATTTTATCCCAGTTTACCCATGATTATTTGGTTAACCACCATCGCATTAGCTTTGGCGCAAATCCCTATTATACAACAAATAAAAGGGAATAAACTCATGGGGATGCTTTGTGTGTATTTGTTTTTAGCCGTTATCGGTGCATATTGTGATATTCCAACCTTATTAAAAAATGGCGATTTGGCGTTGACGCTCATTATTTTCGTCTTGATTTTAGTCACTATTCATATGCTCTTTCAATTTGGTATAGGCTATTTATTCAAACAAGATTGGGATGTGATGGGCATTGCTTCACAAGCCAATCTTGGTGGGTCTTCAACCTGTTTGGTGGTTGCCCAAAGTCTTGGACGCGATGATTTAGGTTTAGCGGGTATTTTAGTTGGTGCTTTGGGTAATGCTGTGGGTACTTATTGTGCTATTTTAATGGCGGAGTGGTTGAAATATAGTTTTTGAAATTTAAACCATCGGAAAAACAGCCGCCGCAATCATTGTTAAAATAACGCC
>JANPHO010000251.1:0-12836 GCA_031424515.1 Saprospiraceae bacterium | reverse complement strand
TTTCGTTTGCATTCGTTTCACATGTATGGTGTGATTGGTACGGCGGTGGTGGTCGGAATGATTTCAGTTTTAATCATTAAAAAGTATAAAATTCCCACGTTTTATGGTGAAAAAATAAAGCTCACTCCCAAATCTTTTAATAAAGGCCAAATTTATGGCGGCTTGTTATTTGGCTTCGGTTGGGCGATGACAGGTGCTTGCCCAGGTCCTCTATTTGCTCAAATAGGCAGTGGTTTTGGAGTCGTAGCAGTCACTCTACTTTCGGGTGTGGCGGGCACTTGGGTTTATGGTTTATTGAGGGCGAAATTACCGCACTAAAATCATCTAATTATTCGTGTATTATCCATAAAAATTAGCACTTTTACGAGTAATTTAAAGGTTAATTTTATAACAATTAAAAAGGAATACAATGAAAAAGATATTAAGCCTTTCAGCTTTTATGCTTTTAGCTTTTTTAACACAAGCTCAAACGAAACTGGGTGTAGATGCTTTTGAAAAAAAAATCGCCGAAAAAGGGGTTCAACTCGTGGATGTGAGGACACCCGCTGAAGTTGTCAATGGTAAAATAAAAGGAGCAGCCGTAATTAATTTTAATGATGCTGATTTTAAAGATAAAATAGGTAAATTGGATAAAAAGAAACCAATTGCAGTGTACTGCGCCGCTGGTGGTAGAAGTGGTAAAACAGCAGCATTATTGACTCAACTGGGTTTCAAACAAGTCTTTGACCTTGAAGGTGGAATGACAGCTTGGGCTGCCAAAGGCAAACCAAGTGAAAAACCCCAACGATAGAGAATTCAAAACATACTCTAATGTACCCGACATCATTTCAAAAAATAAATTTTAGATTTTAAATAGATTTCGTAAAGACGATGAATGAAGTCCTTTTACCACTTTGTGTTGTCGGGGCAATAGGCTTGACGGGGGTACTCATATTGATTTTCAAGCAATTGGATAGAGCCAGCAGTGAATTACTCAAAAGTGAGGGTCATAGCGATAAGTACAAATCAAGCCTTGTCTTTTTAAAAACGGTGAAATACTTAATTTACATACCACTCCTCATTTTAGGATTTGCTTTGACTGCTCAATGGTTCATGAAGCGGTCAGCTGAGAAGAAAGTGTTGCAAGAGTTGAAATCCAAGGCGTTGGCTCAGTTCGACACCGCCAAAGTTTGGGAAGCACCCGACCCCCTCAGTATAAGGCAAGAAGATGAGGCAAAATTAATCCAATATGGGCGAGATTTGATAGCACATACCTCCGATTATCTTGGACCACAAGGCATTGTAAAACCAATATCTAATGGGATGAATTGTCAAAATTGCCATTTGGATGCGGGTTCTAAGCCCTTTGGTAATAATTATATGGCGGTGGCAGCTACTTATCCTAAATTCAGAGCGCGGTCAGGCACTGCCGAGACGATTTATAAACGCGTCAATGATTGCTTTCAAAGAAGCCTTAATGGACAGGCTTTGGATTCCACAAGCCATGAAATGAAAGCCATCGAAGCATATATAAAATGGCTTGGGCAAGCCATCCCGAAAGGTAAATCACCAAAAGGTGTCGGTTTATTAAAATTAAAATACTTGGAAAGAGCCGCAAATCCCGATAGTGGAAAAGTAGTTTTTATAACCAAATGCCAATCTTGTCACGGGGCAGATGGTCAAGGTTTGCCGATGCCTGAAGGCAATGGCAGACATTACCCGCCATTGTGGGGCGCAAATAGTTTTAATGAAGCAGCAGGATTGTATCGTATTTCCAACTTGGCTGGATACGTAAAAGCGAATATGCCTTTGGGCGCAAGTTACGATAATCCTCAATTAACGGACGCGGAGTCATGGGATGTAGCGGCATTTATCAATTCGCAGCCACGACCAAAGCACCCGTTTTTAGCAACCGATTGGCCTAAAATCGAAGGAAAACCTATTGACCATCCTTTTGGTCCTTATAAAGATTCGTTTCCAGAATTTCAACATAAGTTAGGCCCTTTTCAACCTATCGTGGATTTTCAAAATAAAAATAAGCCTGCTAAATGACCCCCTCAGTATTTCACTTTAAAATGACTAAAGATGATAAACGAAAATAAGTCGCAATGGGAAAAAGTATATGCTACAAAGCAAGCCCACGAGGTCAGTTGGACACAAAAAGTGCCACAAACTTCCTTAGATTTTATCCATAGTTTTAATGCTCCTAAGTCCGCTAAAATCATCGACATAGGGGGTGGGGATAGCTTTTTGGTCGATTATTTATTGAAGGCAGGATATAAAGATATTACTGTTCTGGATATCTCAGAAAATGCTCTTAATCGAGCAAAGAAACGTTTGGGGAAAAAAGCCGCGAAAATTCATTGGATTGTAGCAGACATCACCACTTTTAAGCCTACTATCAAATATGATGTATGGCATGACCGAGCTACTTTTCATTTTTTAACAGATGAATCTCAGATAAAATACTACAAAAACTTAACCGAAAAAGCCGTAAAAGGTTATTTAGCTATCGGGACTTTTTCTAAAAATGGTCCTGAAAAGTGTAGTGGGTTGACCATTAAACAATACGATGAAAAGGCTTTAGAAAAGGCACTTTCATCAAATTTTGATAAAATTCGGTGTATCAACGAAGACCACACAACACCTTTTGGAACGCAGCAAAATTTCACTTTTTGTAGTTTTAAAAAGTATCAGAGTTAAAATATCCTCCCTTTCATTATACAATCTTTTCGTTTTTAAAGGTACTGAAAAGTATTGTTTTTAATTTTTGAAAATGTCCAATCGCAGAAATTTTTTACAACAGACTTTATTAGGTGGTTTAGGGCTCGGTTTAGCCCCTGCTATATCATTAGCAAATAATGATATAAAAGAGCCTTTTTTAACAGAAAACAACTCTGAAAATGTTGTTTATACTGAGGGGGGTAAAAAAGTTTTAACGCTTTTACAAACCACCGATATTCATTGCCAAGTGCATCCGCATGATGAGCTTTTTTGGGAAAATAATCAAGCGGTTTTTCGTAAAACGGCAGGATATGCTTATTTAGCCACTCTTTTTGACCAAATAAGAAAGAAAAATCCGGATACCTTCCTCATTGATACAGGCGACATGTTTCAAGGCAGTATGCTCTCGGTTAAAACAAGTGGGGATGCTTTTGTAAATATTTTGAACGCTTTGGGCTATGATTTATATCTCCCGGGCAATTGGGAAGTGATTTATGGAAAATCAAAAATGCAGAAACTTTTAGGCGGTTTGGATGCGCCGAAAGTATGCGCTAATATGTACCATGACTTGGGCGACGGTAAAAAAGGCGAATTGATTTTTCCACCGTATTATACATGGTCAAAACACGGTGTTAAAATCGGCTTTTTAGGGTATACTGACCATTTAGTGCCCATTCGTCAATCGCCCAATTATTCAAAAGGTATTATTTACACCAAACCTGAGGAGAATTTGGCTTATTACACCAAACTTTTAAGGGAACAGGAGCAATGTGATTTTGTGATTATTGTGGCGCATTTGGGCTTGTCGCAGCAGATTTATTTAGCCAATCTGCCTGAGTGTGAAGGCGTGAATTACATCTTTGGTGGTGATACCCATGAGCGGGTGCGCACGCCCATCCAATGCAAATACGCTAAAGTTGTAGAGCCGGGGGCATTCGGCTCATTCGTTGGGCGTCTGGATTTGATTATTGAAAACGGTAAAATAGTGGGTGAGAAATATGAGTTGATGGAAGTAGATGTTAAAAAATACAAGCCCAGAGCTGATATTCAAAAGCTCATTGATACTCACGAAAAGCCTTTTGCTGATGCGATTAATAAAATCCATGGTTATTCATCAGTGCCGTTGTATCGTTATTTTGTGGTTGAAAACACCATTGATACCCTTATTTTAGATGCAATTGCGTGGCGAATGGGTTCGGAAGTGGATATTGTTTTGTCCAATGGTTTCCGTTTTTGTCCGCCCCGCATCGCAGATTCTACTGGAAAAGTGCCCATTACTGAGGGGTATATCTACGATATGTTGCCCGTAGATTCGCAGGTACGCACGGCGACAGTAACTGGGAAACAGTTGAAAGAATGGCTTGAAAAAGAGCTAAATAATGTATTTGCAAAAGATGCCTCTAAGCGTTTTGGCGGTTGGGTCGTAAAATTCAAGGGCATGGAAGTGAGCTTTAAAGCCTTTGAAGAGATGGGAAAAAGGGTACAATCTATTACTGTCGGTGGCGCACCTTTGGACGTGGACAAAATATATCGGGTCTGTGCTTGTGAGCGTGATGGCGACCCTGAGACGATGCTGTGCCGTATTCCAAACGTGAAAAACGGAAAAAATACGCCTTATACATTGCACCAAACCATGCGCGATTATTTAAAAAATAATTCACCAGTAACACCAAAGCCACATGGTTCCGCTATAATTTTAGATGCCCCCGCTACGCTTTTGACGCAAGTAACAGGTGTAAATTATCAATTCACCTAATTTTTAAATGAAAGAATACATCAATAATTGGTCAGTAGTATTTATTTTGTGCTTGACATTGGGTTTAGCCCCATTTGTTCCAGAGCCTCATTTATGGGGTAAAATAAAATGGGTGATGGGTGGCGCCATAGGCATGACACTGATGGATTGGTTCGACCTATTATTACACGGGTTTCCTTATTTGCTCCTCATTCGTTTAGTAATTTTAAAATTTATAAAACAGAAATAACCATTTTTATGAAAAAAGTACTGATTATAATACTCGTTGGTCTTTTGAAAATGACCCCCTCAGTATCTGCGCAAACTGGAGATAATAATGCGCCTAAAATTGCCACCACAAAGAAACTAAAAGTGGTTTTTCATTTAACCAGTAGCGATACGCTTGTGCATAAAGCTGTAGTAAAACAGCTCAATAATTTCTTGGTAGCAGCACCCAACGCTAAAATCGAAGTCGTTTGCCATAATAACGGAATCGAGTTTTTAACAAGTGCAAAAACCAAACACAGCGTAATGATTACTGAACTCAAATCCAAAGGAATCACCTTTGCAGCTTGTGAAAATACCATGCGTGAGCGCAAGATTAAGAAAGAAGAGATAGTTAGTGAAGCCTTTTTTGTCCCTTCGGGTGTAGTAGAAGTAGCTTTGAAACAAAGTGAGAAATGGTCTTATATTAAAGCTGGTTTTTAGTTAAACTAAATATAAAGAGCAATAAAAGCGCATGGAATTAAGGTTCCGTGCGCTTTTATTGTTTTAAGGAGAAATTTACGTATAAAGTAGATATACATGAAACCCTCCTCATCGTGACCCACAACCAAAGCTTCGCCGAAAGAATGCACCGAAACGTTGAAATGAAAGACGGCAGGATTATAAAGTAATCTGTGAATCATGCAACTAATTCTCAAAGTTGTGTAACGTACCCCCTCAGTAAAATACCCACCTTTGCATTGTAATAATGAGATTACAATAAAAGAACACACATGACAAAGACTTCCTGTATAAATGCCTGTTTAGCTTGCCTAACAGCCTGCGAATTATGCGTCACAGAATGCATTAAAAGTGGCAATCAAGATTGCGCTATACTGTGCCGCGATTGTGCTGACATCTGCGCATTATGTGCCCGATTAGAGGCAAGAGACTCAAAATTCACCCAAGATATTCACGTTTTATGCGCTAAAATTTGCGAAGCGTGTGCTGCTGAATGCAGCAAGCATGCCTCACATCAAGAAAGCTGCGCTGCCTGCGCGGAAGCTTGCAAACAATGCGCTGAGGTTTGCTCAATGGTTTAAAACGGGTAGAATATTCACTATTTAAAATATTTAAAATAAAAAAAATGAAACCACAAATAGGCATTGCAGAAAAAGATTTAGAAGAAAGCATTGATATACTTTCAACCATTTTGTCGGATGAAATGACATTGTACACCAAGACAAGAAAGTTTCATTGGAACGTATCGGGTCCAAGTTTCATGGAGCTCCACAAACTATTTCAAGCCCAATATACGGAGCTGGAAGCGACTATTGATGAAGTGGCTGAACGTATCAATAAATTGGGCGGAAAAACCATTGGAACGATGAAAGAATTTATTGAAAACACCAGGCTCAAAGAATCGCCAGATAAATACCCAAAACAGAAGGAAATGATAACTGAGTTGCTTAGCGACCACGAATCCATAATTGTGCATCTCAGGAAAGATATTGAAATGTGTACAGAGAAGAACAAAGATGCTGGTACAACGGATTTCCTCACAGGTATTATGGAACAACACGAAACCACTTCTTGGATACTCAGGAGATACCTTGATTAAATTTTATTTTTAAAAAAAGAGCTATGAAAAACATCATTTTAATCGTTTTAACAACGGTAACTATCATCTTCACTCACTCCTGCTCATCGCGTTACGTCGATAGGGAACCAGCGGTTATTGAAGTTGCAATCCCACCTCGCCCGAGTAATAACCATATTTGGATTGGTAACAACTGGGAGTATCAGCGTCAATCACGCAACTATACACAGCATAATGGCTACTGGGTAGTACCCAATAGAGGGCGCACCTACACGCAAGGGTATTGGAACGTAACACCAAAAGGCCACCGCTGGGTGAATGGCAGATGGAGATAATTACCGAAAGTACCCCTCAGTAAAAATCGACTTTTAAAGAATATTCAAGCGGGAAATTGCTATACTTCGGTGTAAAAACGCGCTGTTCTATCCAATTTTGCTCCAGAATCCTCATACACCAATCTTAATGTGTGAATGATGTAATATAAATAAAATATTATGCAACACATATCCAACCAAACTCGCTGACCTTTGCTCCGTGAGAATTACTCATAAACTAAAAATAATAAAATGAAAAAATTGACTATCAACGCATGCATCATTGCTGTATTCATGTCTCTATCATTCGTGCCTACACAGCTAATGTCAGAAACAACAAACCCCATCACTACCTCAAACGCGGTGGATAAAGCAGTGGATACAGTTCAAGTCAAAGCCTTACTTGGCAGGTTGGATGAAATAAAGACAATGGATAAGTCGCATTTGAGTGCATCTGAAAAAAAGCAATTGCGCAAAGAAACCCGCTCCATAAAAAGACACTTGAGTGATATCGGCGGCGGCGTTTATCTTTCCGTTGGAGCCATTATCATAATTATACTCTTGTTGGTTCTTTTACTTTAAAATATCCCTAAATGGGGAATTTATTGCCCAAACTACCACACGATTGCCGATAAATTCAATGGCATATAATTTTAACTTAAATAATCAGATGGCTGAAATGATTTTAGCTATTGTGGTAAATTTTAAGTGATTAAAATAAAAAATCACCCACTATTATTTCCAATAAAACAAAGATTGTTATGAAAAAAGGATTGATTTATTTAATGATTTCAGGTGTTTTTTTGATGGGCTGTAAAAGCTCACAAAATGCCCAAAAGACCCCGACGAAAGAAAAAACCGGCATGAACAAAACCGAAAAAGGGGCTGTCATCGGTGCTGCTTCTGGTGCTACAATCGGTGGTATCATTGGTAACAAAAGCAAGAACACCGCTTTAGGAGCTATTTTAGGTGCCGCAGTAGGTGGTACAATTGGGGTTGTGATTGGCAGCAAAATGGACAAGCAAGCCAAAAAAATCGAGGACGACTTAGGTAAAACAGCTACGGTAGAACGGGTTGGAGAAGGCATAAAATTGACCTTTAATAGCCAATTATTATTTGATTTCGGTAAAACGGACTTAAAAGAAGCTAATAAAGCTGATTTACAAAAGTTTGCTGAAACCCTAAAACTTTATCCTGATACTGATTTGCTTATTGTGGGGCATACGGACGATGTAGGATCTGAATCATTCAACCAAACACTCTCTGAAAAAAGAGCATGGGCAGTATCTTATTATCTTGCGAGTCTGGATGTTAGTAACAGTCGCCTTAAAACTGATGGAAAAGGTGAAATGCAACCTACCACATCCAATGATACCGAAGACAGTCGCTCACAGAATCGTCGAGTGGAAATAGCGATTTATGCCAATGAAAAAATGAAATCCGAAGCGAAAAAAGAGGTCGGACAGTAATTTTAAAAATAATATTGAAATATTTCAACAAGCGATATACTTAAAAGAAGGAACTTCTTAATCCCTTGTTTAACAATTAAAAAATAAATTTTATGAAAACGATTAATTCTATTGTTGCTGTTATGATGGCAACGGCACTCATGATTTTGATGCCATCTGTATCACAAGCACAAATTAAATTCGGTATCCGTGCGGGCTTAAACGCTGCCAATATTTCATTCAACAATTTGCCCAATAAAAGCGAGCGATATGGTTTTCACGCGGGTTTCTTTGCTAATGTGCCCGTTGCTTCCGATTTTATATCAGTTCAGCCTGAGTTGAGCTACTCAGTAAAAGGTGCTGCTTTTAAGCCCGCAACTGAACGCCAAACGCTGAACATGAACTACGTGGATTTATTTTTACCAATCGCTTTTAAGATGAGTGCCTTTGATTTGCAGGTTGGTCCTTTTGCATCTTATTTGATTTCTAAGCCTGATTATACAGCTTATAATGACAATAAAATTGTCGTTGATGCTTTCAAGAAATTTGATGTGGGTCTTACTGGAGGCTTGAGTTATAATTTTAATAATATGATGATAGGCGTGAGATACAATCAAGGATTTATAGATGTGACCGAAGATAATGCTCGATTACTTTTAGGTAGTGGAAAAAATGCAGTCGGTCAAGTTTCCTTAGGATATAAATTTTAATAGGAATTATCTGCTCAGCAGTGAGTGTGTACTTTGAGATTAAATAAAAATTTCTCAAACGTCGACTGCCCCTTTTAGTTAGCAAAGATTCCCTCTCCGCAGTATAAAAAATAACATTTATACTGAGGGGGTAGGGTTCGGCTAATTAAAAGGGGCTTTTTGTATTTTTTTTTGTATTTTTAGATATGAAATCAGTGAATTATGTAAGTTATTTCTGCAATTGTGTAATGTTTAATCGTGCAAAGTGAGTCACCTTTGTCTAAGAGTATGTTTTGAATTCCATTTTAGGCAAAAAACGAGTCTTTTCTGACTCAGTTTCTAAGTTTTTCTTAACGTAGCGAAGGCTATGTCTCCAAAAAATTAAAAGTTGAGACAGAAAATACTTCGTTTTTTACTCTAAAATAGAATTCAAAACATACTCTAAATAAAACAGAATCAAAAAAATACACTTTGAAATTATATATAAAATACATGATTAGCACCCGTTGCAAAATGATGGTGAAGGAAGAATTGAAGAAACTGGGGCTTCATTTTATAGTCGTTGATTTGGGAGAAGTAGAGATTATGGAAGATATGACTCCCGAACAGAAGGAATACCTAAAAATAGCATTGATTGATATTGGGCTGGAGTTGATGGATGATAAAAGGGGTATTTTAATTGAAAAAATTAAAAATGTCATAGTCGAAATGGTACATCACGCGGACGAATTGCCTAAAACCAATTTCTCCGATTTTTTAAGTGAAAAACTACACCACGATTATACTTACATGTCCAATCTGTTCTCGGAAGTGCAAGGAACGACTATTGAGCAATTTATCATCTCGCATAAAGTTGAAAGGATAAAAGAACTGATTATTTATGGTGAATTGAACATTACAGAAATAGCATGGAAAATGAATTACAGCAGTGTTGCCCATTTATCCAATCAATTTAAAAAAGTTACTGGACTTTCTCCCTCCCATTTTAAACAATTGAAAGATAAAAAACGCAATCCAATAGAAGATATTGGCAGCGCACACAGCACGACTATCCTATCTGGATTAGTGTAAAAAATTTCAATTATTCAACAAATATCACAAAAGTACGCTCATTCGAGATTTTGAAGGCAATGATACTGAGGGGGTAATTACCCCAGTTTGTACTAAACATATTCTAAATAAACAAAATGGAGAAGGCTAAAGCTGAAGAAATACCATTGAATAAAATTTTACCTGAGATGGATGTTTATAGCATATTGATGCAGACACCCGTGGCTATTTGCATCTTTAGAGGCAAGAAATACACTTTAGAATTTGCCAATGATTTTTATCTACAAATACTTGGGAGGAATAGTGACATAATAGGTAAACCCCTTTTTGAATCATTTCCAGAACTCAGAAATCAAGGATTTGATAAACTTATTGATGGTGTAATGGAAACGGGAATTCCTTACACTATCAATGAGCACGCTGCCATACTTAGAAAAGAGGACAAAGATGCCCTTTGTTTTTTTAATTGTGTTTATCAACCTCTGCGCGAGCAAAACGGCGCGACTACGGGCGTCATTGTGGTGTTTACCGAAGTGACAGAACTTGTCCTTGCCAAGAATAAAAACTTAGAAAATCAGCAGAAGGTATCGGAAGAGTTGTTGTTTTCAAAAAAAGAATTGGCTTATCAGGATAATGAAAAAGAAAAACGTGCTAATGAGCTTTTTATAGCCAATAAAGAACGGATATTTGAAACAATTGAGAAAGAAAAACGCGCGGCTGAGTTGGTCATTGCAGATAAAGAACTTGATTTTCAGAATAAAGAAAAGGAGAAAAGAGAGCTTGCCAATATGAAATTGGAAGCTTTTAGCAATTCTTTAAAGTTGGCTTCGCAATATTCGCGGAGCTTGATTGAAGCCAGTCTTGACCCTTTGGTAACGATTAGCGACGAAGGCAAGATAACGGATGTGAATGAGGCTTCAATAAAAATTACGGGTATAGATAGAGAGCATCTAATTGGTACTGATTTTTCCAATTATTTTACGGAACCCGATAAAGCCGCCAAGGGCTACCAACAGGTTTTTGCAAAGGGTTTTGTGGCAGATTACCCGCTTACAATAAAGCATAAAAATGGAAAATTAACGGATGTAATGTACAATGCCTCCGTTTATAAGGATGATAAAGGGAATGTTTTGGGGGTTTTTGCCGCTGCCAGAGATGTTACGGCTCAAAAATTATTGTCCAACTACTCACTCAGTTTGATTGAAGCCAGTCGTGACCCATTGTTTACGATTAGCCCCGAAGGTAAGATTACGGATATGAATGAGGCTACCGTGAGAGTGACGGGTGTGTCGCGCCAAGAACTAATTGGCACCGATTTTTTTAACTATTTTACGCAACCTAATAAAGCCAAAGAAGGCTATCAAGAAGTATTTGATAAAGGCTTCGTGGCGGATTATCCCTTGACTATAATGGATGGAAAACTAACAGATGTGCTATTCAATGGCTCAACCTATAAGGATGATAGAGGCAATGTATTGGGTGCCGTAGTGGTGGCAAGAGACATAACGGATCAAAAAAGAATCGAAAAAGAACTCACAGAAGCAAAAGTTGCAGCTGAATTGGCTACGGGTATTGCTGAAGAAGCCAAAAGAAAAGCCGAGGATGCCACTCGAATAGCTGAAGACGCGGTGAAATCTAAACAACAATTTTTGTCAAACATGAGTCACGAAATTCGGACGCCGATGAATGCCATTATTGGATTCACGAAAGTGGTTTTAAAAACAGAATTATCGGCGAAGCAAAAGGAATATTTGACCGCCATAAAAATGAGCGGCGACTCTTTGATTGTTTTAATCAATGATATTCTGGATTTGGCAAAAGTGGATGCGGGCAAAATGACATTTGAAAGAACACCTTTCAAAATGGCATCGTCTATATCCGCTATGTTGCATTTATTTGAAACTAAGATTCAAGAAAAGAATTTAGAATTGGCGAAGGAATACGATAGTAATATTCCTGAAGTGTTAATTGGTGATCCTGTGCGGTTGCACCAAATTATCTTAAATTTGGTCAGTAATGCCGTCAAATTTACCGCCAAAGGACGCATAACCGTACAAGTGAAAGTAGTCAATGAAGACAAAGAGAATGTAAGCATAGAGTTTGCGGTTTCTGATACGGGTATTGGCATATCTGAAAATGAAATGACAAAAGTATTTGACAACTTCCAACAGGCATCGAGTAACACGGCACGGTTATTTGGTGGTACTGGTTTGGGGCTGGCTATTGTAAAACAATTGGTGGAGCAGCAGGGTGGGGTTGTAGCAGTAAAAAGCACCCTTGATGTGGGCTCAACGTTCAGTTTTACCTTAGATTTTCAAAAAACAGCGGCAAAAGCAGAAATGGAAACGGAAATTATGGAATTAAATACCGCCATCAAAAATATAAAAGTTTTGGTGGTGGAAGATATGGCTTTGAATCAGCTATTGATGAGGGCGATTTTAGATGATTTTGGTTTTGAACGCGATATTGCTGCCAATGGGAAAATTGCAATTGAAAAATTAACCCAAAGGGATGCGCACGGAGCACTTACAATATATGATATTATACTGATGGATTTGCAAATGCCCGAAATGAATGGCTTCGAGGCAACAGAGTACATTCGCAATACCATGAAATCTAAGATTCCCATTATTGCGCTCACTGCCGATGTTACTACGGTTGATTTAGCAAAGTGTAAGGCTGTGGGCATGAATGATTACCTTGCAAAACCGATTGATGAACGGCTTTTATACAGTAAAATAGTGGGTCTGGTTAAAAAACCTATTGCACATAGTACAAATAAAGAAAACAATCATGTGCCCATTAAAAAAATTAGGTGTACGAACTTGGATTATTTAAATAAAATGACAAAATCAAATCCCGTATTAATGATGGAAATGATTGAGGCTTATTTGGCGCAAACGCCTTTTTTGATTAAAGAAATGAAGAGTAGCTTTCATGAAAGCGATTGGGTTATATTACAATCTGTTCTGCATAAAATGATTCCCTCTTTTTCCATTATGGGCATAAATACAGACTATAGTTACATGGCAAAGGATATTTTAAAATATGCCCGTGAAGAGCAAAAAGAGACTGATATTACAGCATCTATTG
>JANPHO010000250.1:0-1526 GCA_031424515.1 Saprospiraceae bacterium | reverse complement strand
CAAAAGGCAATAAATATGATAAAAAAAACGGCTTAATCATAGATTACATTGGCGTTTTCAAAAAGTTAGAAAAAGCCCTATCGAAATACGCCAAACCCAAAGACGGTAAAAATGAATACCCAACCGAACGGTTCAACGATTTATTGGGATATTTAGAATTGGCCATTACACAAGGCGTTAATTTTTTAGCGAGTCGAAATTTGGATATTCAGCCCATTTTGGATAGTGTTGACACATTCGATAAAATCACTTTATTCAAAGAGTACGCTGACGAACTATCCAAAACCGAAGAGCTTAAAAAAGAGTTTGCGGTCTATAAAAACGCCATAGTCTCCTTTTATGAAGCCTGTAAACCAGAGATATTAGACGAAACGGATTTACCTGACAATCCATTTAAAGGTAGCTATAAACGCACAAAAGAAGCCTTTGAATATCTGCGAAAAATCATAGACCGACTGCGTGACGATAAAGGCAATATAGAAGGCGCAAAAGAAAAAGCCGACATATTGATAGATGAATCCATCGTATCGGCAGGTTACACCATCAAATCGCTCAAAGAAATAGACCTCAGCCAGATTAATCTGGACCTATTGCAAGAGCGTTTTAAGGAACTGCCCTACAAGCATTTGTCCATAACCGACATGCAAGAGTTTTTGAAAGACCGAGTAACCCAAATGCTCAATCGGAATGTGTCGCGCATAGATTTAGCCGAAAAACTGCAACAAATCATCCAAGACTACAACAGTGACAGCAGCGATGTAGAAGCCTTTTTTGAAGCCCTCAGAAAGTATGCAGAGCAACTTATCAAAGAAGATAAACGAGCCACAGCTGAAGGTTTGACCGAAGCCGAATTAGAAATATTTGACTTGATATTTAAGGAGAAATTGACCCTTGATGAAAAGCAAAAGGTCAAATTGGCGGCGCAATCCCTTCTCCAAAAACTGCAAGACAATGAAACTAAAAAATCCATTCTTGTAGTGGATTGGTACAAAAATGTCCAGCTGCAAGAAATCGTCCGAAAGATGATAGCTGATGAACTCAATAAACACTTACCCGATAGCTATGACCGTATCATATTCAGCCAAAAGCGTGATGTGGTTTATGACCATTTGTTTAATATAGCACAGCGGGGTAGGGGGTATTGGGCGTAGTAATACATAATCACCAGAATAAGCATATAGGCACTAAACTTAAAAAGAGAGAATTAAAACTAATTTATTAACCAACTTACAAGTTTAAAAACAAATGTTAAATCCTTGGAATTTTGACGGAGATTCTTTTATCCCAGATGCAGACTATAAGCAGAATATTATAATGAATTCTGCTATAAAAAACTATTTAGAAATAGGAGATCATGACTCAACTTTTTTTCTAATTGCTCCAAAAGGGTTAGGTAAAACTCTTTTACTAAAAACAAAGGCTTATTTATATATTAATAATCAAAAATCTATTAAAGTTATTAACAACACACATCAGTTAACGGAAAAATTATCAATAGAAATCAGTACTTTATCACGAAAAGAGCT
>JANPHO010000249.1:0-3190 GCA_031424515.1 Saprospiraceae bacterium | reverse complement strand
TTATTTTTTAATTTATAAAATATTGATAATCAAATCAATTTTGAATATTTTTTTTAATAAAAAAAGCCCTCAGAAAATATCTGAAGGCTCTTTTTTATCTTAAAACAAGTGGTTTAACTTTCTAATTCCATAGTAGCCATTTCCCACTTTTCCATTTCTGCTTCTAATTCTTTTTTAATGCCGGTGTATTTGTCCAAAACTTTTTGGCTATCGGAGCGGCTATAAAAATTATCTTTTGCCATTTCTTTTTCAATTTCTGCAATCTGTTTTTCAAAATCAGCGATGCGTTTTTCACTGTTTTGAATGGTGCGTTCTATCTTTTTTATATCTTTATCGCCACTATAAGTTGTTTTTGACTGAGGTACTGAGGGGGTAGCAACAGTTTTCATTTCCACTTCGCGCATATTTTCCATTTGGCGTTTTTCAAGGAAATAATTGACATCGCCGAGGTATTCATAGAGTTTTTTATCTCTAAACTCCACAGTTCTATTCGCCAAACCTTTTAAGAAATCACGGTCGTGGGATACAACTATCAATGTACCATCATAATTCATCAAAGCCTCTTTTAATACTTCCTTTGAAACCATATCTAAGTGGTTAGTAGGCTCATCGAGCAATAATAGATTAAAAGGTTTCAAAAGCAGACAAGCCAACGCCAAACGAGCACGCTCACCACCACTTAGCACCGATACTCTTTTATCAGCATCTTCTCCCGAAAACATGAAAGCACCTAAAATGGATCTCAAACGGGTGCGCATTTCAGGCGGAGAGTGCATTTCCATGGTTTCATAAAGTGTCATAGTAGGGTACATGGCTTCCGCTTGATTCTGAGCGTAATAACCAACTTGAACATTATGTCCCATCGTGATTTCGCCATCAGCTTCCACTTCACCAATCAATATTTTCGCTAAAGTGGACTTTCCTTGACCGTTTTGACCCACAAAAGCCACGCGGTCGCCTCTATCCAATTTAAGCCCTACTTTATCCAAAATATTCATATCGCCGTAGCTTTTGCTCAAGCCTTCGGTTTCTACTACCACTTGACCACTGCGCGGCGCGGGTGAAAATTTAATATTCATCGCTGCCACATCTTCCTCGTCGAGTTCAATGCGGTCTATTTTATCCAATTGCTTTTGCATGGATTGAGCCATACTCGTTTTAGTAGCTTTCGCCATAAATCGGTTGATGGTTTTTTCACGCTGCGCAATGAGTTTCTGCTGATTATCAAAGGCATTTTTCAATAATTCGCGGCGTTCTGCGCGCATTTCCACGTAGCGGGTGTACGATGCTTTATAATCATAGACTTTGCCCATTTCTATCTCGATGGTGCGTTTGGTCACATTGTCCAAAAACTGCTTATCATGCGAAATAACAACCACCGCCCCAGGATAATCTTCCAAAAAGTTCTCTAACCAAAGGATAGATTCAATATCCAAGTGGTTGGTAGGCTCATCCAGAAGCAAGTAATTCGGGCGTTGTAAGAGCATTTTAGCCAATTCTATACGCATCTGCCAACCACCGCTGAATTCGTCGGTCATTCGCTCCATGTCTCTTTGCTTGAAACCGAGACCCCTCAGTATCCTCTCTGCATCGGCTTGTGCAGTTTCACCACCTAATATATGAAAACGCTCACTGGCTTCCGAGACTTCGTGTATCAAATCCATGTAAGAATCTGTATCATAATCCGTCCGCTCAGTCAATTCTTTATTGAGGCGTTCTATTTTTTCTTCCATTTCACGCACCTCATCAAAAGCCGTCAATGCCTCATTGATAACGGTTTTTCCCTTTGGCGTGGACATATCTTGATGCAAATAGCCAATAGTCGTATCATTTGGTCGAGTTACATTACCACCGCCATTAGGCGTCACTTGACCCGCGATGATTTTCATCATAGTTGACTTACCTGCACCGTTGCGCCCTGTCAAGCCCACACGGTCACGCTCGCTAATGACGAAACTTACGCCATCAAACAAGGCTCTTTCTCCGTAAAATACACTGATGTTAGAAACTGAAATCATTTTGCTATTGTTATATTGCTGTATTGCTAAATTGTTTTTGCTTTATACGCATTGATTGTTTTTATATAGCAAAAACAGTACAATAATTTAGCAATACCACAATTTAAAAGTAAAATATTAAAAACGGGTGCAAAATTACGAAAAAACGTCCAATAGAACTTGACTATTGAACGTTTTTTTTCATTTAAATATATCTTTGCACCGTTAAAATCATAAAGTGTTATATTGTTATGCAAAGTGAATATTCTGCCATATTTTAGTTAAGTTTTTTCACTCAAAGACCATATATTACCCTTTCACCTTCTCAAGCGTAAATCCAAAAGTGGAGCCGACCCCCTCAGTACTGCGCACATGAACCGACTGGTTATGGGCTTCAATGATGTGTTTTACGATAGAAAGCCCCAAACCTGTGCCACCCACATCTCTACTTCTGCCTTTATCTACCCGATAAAAACGGTCAAAAAGGTGTTTTAAATGATGTCTTGAAATGCCAATACCATTATCTGATATTTCCACCAAGACAATTTTATCCATATCATAAAAGCTGACTTTGGTTTGTCCGCCTTTTTTACCGTACTTTATTGAATTATTAATGAGGTTATTCAACACTTGGCGGATGGTATTTTTATCCGCTTTCACCCGATAGCCCTGTCCAGCACCTTCTTTAAATGATAGTTTTATGCTTCTTTCCTTAGCTTTTAATTCCAAATCCTCGAAAACTTCTTCTGCAAGTACATGAATGTCAAATATTTGGATATCCAATGCCATTTGACCCGATTCCAATTTTGAGATGGTTTCTAAGTCTTCAACTATGCTTGTCAGTCGTTCAAGATTTCGAGCAGCTTTCTGTAAATATGAAATATTGATAGTCGGGTCATTGATGCCTCCGTCAATCAAAGTATGTAAAAAGCCTTGAATATTAAAAATGGGGGTTTTTAATTCATGGGAAACATTGCCGATGTAGTTGCGGCGATATTCCTCTAATTCTTCAAGATTGGCTATTTGCTTGTTTTTATTGGCAGCCCAAGTTTCCACTTCTTTTTCAACTTCATCTAATGAATCCGGGTCGATTAAATTTTGATTATCAGCTTTCTTAGCTTCCGTGATTTTTTTATAGATAATCTTGATTCGGCGATATATAAAGGTTTCGATCAGATATTTCACTAAAAAAT
>JANPHO010000248.1:0-10620 GCA_031424515.1 Saprospiraceae bacterium | reverse complement strand
TTGCTTTTAGGGCATTTTAATTTAAAAAACGACCAAGTTGTCGTTAAGACTTGTTAACTGCCTTGAATGTCCAAAAAACTGGGGTTTCAAGCGGGTGAGCAAACAATGTCAAAGCTTTTAAATCTTGTTTTACGTTTATTTTCACTTTTGTTTATACACGTTTAGACATTTATACGTTGTAAAGTATTAAAATACTAAACGTTTAGAAGTTTAAAAGTTTTTACTTTTAAAAGTGATAAAATACTTTTTTTTACTATTTTTGTAGAAAAAAAACGATTATGTCTAAAATTGTAATGATTGGAAACCAAAAGGGTGGGGTGGGAAAGACTGCTGTATCCACTATGGCAGCGACAGCCTTGAGCCAAAGCCCTTTTAACTTAAAAACGTGTGTGATTGATTTGGATAATCAAAAATCCGTCATACGCTCGCGTAAATTTGACTTAAGGGCTTATCAAACCGAAGAAGTCCCTTTTATGGTATTTGACTATTCTATTGCTGATTTACAAAAAAATATTGCTCAATTGGATAAAGAGTATCAACTCATCATAATTGATGTGGCTGGTAAGTTAGATAATACTCAACCTGTAGAGGTGCAAGAAATCAGTAAAGCGCTCATGTACGTGGACTGTTTACTTATACCTTTCGTGGCAGGGAACTATAATCTGGAATCCACTATCGATTATTTCAAATTCATAAAAACTGTACAGCAACAAAGAGCTATTCAGCCCCGCCCTTTAAAAGTATATGGTTTCGTCAACATGTTCAGGGGTAGGAGCAGAGCCAATTCATTTCTGAGTGAAGATTTAGAATTATTGAAAAAGACCGAAAATCTCTCTATGCTCGAAACCGCCTTGAATGATTATGCTCTTTTTAGGGAGGCTGATACCATTACTACTATATATGATGCTGATAGTAACGAAACTGCTAAGATGAATTTTTCTAACTTTATGAATGAACTTTTAAAAGTTATTTCAAAATGAAAAAACAAAAAGTCAGTAGGATTGAAACGAGTTTTGACCCCTCAGTATTTGAAACAAAAGGGGAGCTACCAAGTATAGAAATTGCCAATCAAGCTGTACAAGAGCTTACAGCAGCTCCAAAACAAATAGGAAGACCCATAAAAAGCAACGCTGTAGGACGTGTGAAATTCACTACGGCTATACGTTCAGACGTGGTAAAGTGGGTTAAAATGCAAGCAGTTGAACGAGATATTTCACCCGCTGATGTTTTGGAAGAGGCGCTTTTGGCGTTTATGAATAAGTGAAAAATAATCACTTTACCACATTTGTACTTTATAACGTTCAAAAGTAATAAAGTGACAAATATTCAAATTTAAAGCTCATTGGGGTATCAAAAAAATAAGAAATAACAGCTTTTCATAAAATTGAACAATGAAAAAAGAACTTATAACAGAATTGTTTGAAAAATTTGAATCAGCAGCTTATAACTATCAAGATATAGAATGTTGGAGTGCCCGAGAATTGCAAACGATATTAGGATATACTAAATGGAGCAATTTTCAGAAAGTGATAGAAAAAGCCAAAGAAGCCGCCCAAAATGCTGGTCAAACCCTATCCGACCATTTTGCCGACATCGGTAAAATGGTAGCAATAGGCAGTTCTACCCAAAGATCGGTTAAAGATGTAGCGCTCACCCGTTACGCCTGCTACCTTATTGCTCAAAATGGGGATGCCGCTAAATCTGAAATTGCCTTTGCCCAAACCTATTTTGCTGTTCAGACCCGTAAGCAAGAAGTAATTGAGCAACGCCTTTTAGATGTTGCAAGGTTAACAGCAAGGGATAAATTATCGAAATCTGAAAAAAAATTATCTGCACTTATTTTTGAAAGAGGTGTCTCTGAAAGTGATTTTGCCAGCATTCGCTCAAAAGGTGATGCAGCACTTTTTGGGGGTTATACCACCTCTGATATGAAACGCAAGTTGATTGTACCTGATAATAGACCCTTAGCGGATTTTTTACCAACATTGACTATAAAAGCCAAAGACTTTGCAACTGAATTAACCAGTCATAATGTAGTTGAGAAAGATTTGTATGGCGAAGCGGATATATCGATGGAACACATTGAAAATAATTTAGCTACAAGAGAGATTCTCTTAAAGCGAGGGGTTAAACCCGAAAATTTACCTGCTGCCGAGGATACCCACAAAGTCCGTCGCCGTTTAGCATCAGAAGAGAAAAAATCCCTAAAAAATGCGCCCAAACTGACCCAATTAGACGAGAAAAACACGGATTCAATCGGAATGGATGATTGTTGAAAAGGTTTATAGCGGTATTTCACCCCAATATGGCTGTAGTGGCGATGAAAACTAAAGCTTAATGAGCCGTTTATCGGTTCTTTTAAAAACAGATATTTTTCAGCCAATGGTGGCACCACTGCCGAGCCTTTTTATGAAATCAGCAGCCCAAGTTTCAATAAAATCACATTTCATTTGAATAATAAATACTATGCAGGTAAAACATTTACGATAGAAGCAAAGAATAATTCGGCTAAAAACTACTATATCCAATCGGCACAATTGAATGGTCAAAGCCTTGACTGCCCTTGGATTTTGTATGAAACATTGGTAAAAGGCGGGAAATTGACTTTAAATATGGGGGGAAAGCCAAATAAAGCGTGGGGGAGTAAGCCTAAACACGCGCCTGTTTCTATGTCGGGTGTTTCAAATTGATTTGGCATACCCCTTCAGTATTTTGACAACTTAAATTATATAAATTGGTTATTATTAAAATCTCTGGGTCGTTATAATTCTATATTCATTTTAAAAAAACATTCAGATGAAAAGATTTTTGCTTTCCATTTTAGCTTTTTCCGCTTGGCATTGTCAAAATTTCGCCCAAAATACTGGCGCCATCACGCCTCAGCTCACCAATACATTGTCCTCAACGGCAATTGAAATTCCGTCAAAATACCAAACTGCTTTTCCGACTGCCCGTAACTTACAAATGCCTGCGGGCTTCAAAGCAAAGGTTTTTTATGCGGGAAACTTATTATCTAAAGCGCGTTTTATGGCGTGGAGCCCCGATAGTATTTTACACATTGCGAATAAATCGAGCGGCAATATTGTTGCCATGCCCGATCGCAATCGCGACGGAGTGGCGGACACTGCTTTTGTCGCTGCTAATAATTTGGTGGGTGCACACGGTTTGCAGTTTTTTCGCAATGCCTTGTATGTAGCACTACAACGGCAAGTTATAAAATTGACGGACAATGACGGCAATGGTATCTACGAAACCCGCACCGTTTTCATTGACAACATTGCGGGTGGTGCGCAACAACCTGGCGGCGGACACGATACTCGGACGATTGTGTTTGATGAAATCAATCAAAAAATGTATTTGTCCATCGGTTCTTTGTGCAATGTTTGCCGTGAAACCGAACGAGCCATTATTGAGCAATACGACCTGAATGGGCAAAATCGGCGCATTTATGCCACGGGCATCCGAAATGCCGTTGGTATGACCTTGCATCCTGTCACCAATCGTTTGTGGTCAAACAACAACGGCAGCGATAATCAAGGCAATGATGCACCGCCCGAATGGATTGACCTTGTGCGAGATGGTGGCTATTATGGCTATCCGTTCGTCCATTCTTACCAACAGTGGTTTAACTTTAATCTTGGCACTGATTATCGAACCTTGTTGCCCATTACACCGTCAGATTCGGCTTTGGTACGCCGACAAATTGCACCTGCAGGACTCGTTCAGGCACATTCGGCAACGATGGCTTTGGAATTTTCAAATGCCAGTTTTCCCCCTCAGTATCGCAATGGTTTGTGGACGGTTTATCGCGGTTCATGGAATCGGACACCGCCAACGGGCTATAAATTGGTCTATTTGGACTTTGATAATGCCCAAGATACCACCGCTAATTCCGTTACGGACGTTGTTACAGGCATTTTGAATACCAATGGCTCGCCTTGGGCGCGCCCTGTTGGCTTGGCTTTGGATAAACGCGGGAGTTTATATTTAGGTTCAGATGATCTCGCTCAATGCGTTTTGTCTATTCAAACAAGCACCGCAACAGATGTAAAAGAATATGTACAAAGCATTGATTTTCAATTGTCTCCTAACCCTGTAAGTGGTGAATTTGTGGTTGAATGGACTGGTTTTTCTGAAAATTTGGCAAGCCAAGTGGATGTGTTTAATGCCCTCGGTAAACAAGTTTTTAGTGCTAAAATGCAGTCAATTCGACAAGTTTTTAAATTGCCAAATTTGCCCAGCGGTGTATATGCTTGCCGTGTGAGCTCTGGGAATCAGCTGGGATTGAAAAAAATAATGATTGCTCAATAAATATTAAAGAGCCGATTAATCCGTTTAATCGGCTCTATTATCTTGAAATCCCTCAATCCCAACAAGGGGAAACTAAATACGACGACTACTACTCTCTTCTTTTAAGAACTCAGCAAAAATGTGATTTTAGTCACCCCCTCAGTAAAACGTCTTTTTTGACCAGTTTTCAACCCTCTTTTTGAGACAAGCCCTTTGCGGAGCTATTGAGTTTCTGAAACTAATAATTGATGTCGAATTGCCAAAACTTATCGTTTAATGGTGTTTGCATTCTCCTTTTTTTTATTTATACCCCTCAGTAATCCACCATTTTTTAGTAAGCGACGAGAAGTGAAACATTTGTTTTAATTTTCTTACCCTGTTAAAGATTCGGCACAAATTTATTGTAAAGTAAATTTATATTGAGAAATATTCGGAACAAAAACATTTAGGTATATTTATAACTCCTTTTAAAACATGATATTCGGCATTATGCTATGTTGATTTTAAATCGAATAAAAATGAAAACCAATTCGTTACTTTCCCTGTCTATTGCACTACTTTCCTGCGTTTGTGCCCACGCACAGACCTATAATTTTATCGATAAAATCATGGCAAAATCTTTCAATCCTGCCACTTTAAGTTGGTACAATACGCCTGCTAAAAAATGGGAGGAAGCCTTGCCCGTTGGCAATGGTAGATTGGGTGCTATGGTTTTTGGTAAAAATGGTGAAGAACGGATTCAACTCAATGAAGAAACGTATTGGTCGGGAGGTCCTTATTCAACGGTGGTGAAAGGCGGTTATAAGGTTTTGCCTGAGATTCAAAAATTGGTTTTTGAAGAAAAATATTTAGCGGCACATAATCTATTTGGTCGTAATTTAATGGGTTATCCAGTTGAGCAACAGAAATATCAAAGCCTTGCCAATTTGCATTTGTTTTTTAAAAATCAAGATTCAGTTACGGATTACAAACGTTGGCTTGACCTTGAAACGGGTATATCGGGCGTTTCATACAGTGCCAACGGCATTGTTTATCAAAGAGAAGTGTTTGCTTCTGCGCCCGACCAAGTGATTGTGGTGCGTTTGACAGCTAACAAACCCAATAGTATTTCCTTTACCGCCAATCTGCGGGGGGTGAGAAATCAAGCCCATTCCAATTATGCAACCGACTATTTCAGAATGGACGCTTTGGGCAAAGATGGTTTAGTTTTGGCTGGAAAATCGGCGGATTATATGGGTATTGTAGGCAAATTGAAATATGAAGCCCGCATCAAAGCCGTACCCGAAGGCGGCACTGTAAATACTGAGGGGGTCGATTTAATCATCGAAAATGCCAATGCCGTAACGTTGTATTTTGCCGCCGCCACCAATTTTGTGAATTACAAAGACGTGAATGCCAATCAACACCAAAGGGTTGATGATTATTTTAAAAAGATAGAAAACAAACCATACGGGACTATTTTGGATGCGGCTTTGGTGGACTATAAAAAGTATTTTGACCGTGTTTCATTGACCTTACCCATTTCACCCAATTCGTATTTGCCTACGCCCGAACGGATTCAGAAAATACAAACAAGTCCTGACCCTTCACTTTCAGCATTGAGTTATAATTTTGGTAGGTATTTAATGATTGCCTCTTCCCGTGCGGGCACTGAACCCGCTAATTTACAAGGCATTTGGAACGATGATACGAACCCAATGTGGGATTCAAAATACACCACCAATATCAATACCGAAATGAATTATTGGTCCGTTGAAAGCAGCAATCTTTCAGAATGTGCCGAGCCTTTGGTGCGCATGATACGGGAACTCATCGACCAAGGTTCGCAAGTGGCAAAAGAACATTATGGCGCAAAAGGCTGGGTTTTTCATCAAAATACGGATTTATGGCGGGTGGCTGCGCCGATGGATGGACCCACGTGGGGCACTTTTACGGTGGGTGGTGCGTGGTTGTGTACGCATATTTGGGAACATTACCAATATACAAGAGACGCTGCTTTTTTAAAAGAAAATTATGGTTTAATTGAAGGCTCAGTGCAGTTTTTTATGGACTTTTTAAAACCACATCCCAATGGTAAATGGTTGGTCACAAATCCTTCTACGTCGCCCGAAAACTTCCCCGATGGAGGTGGTAACAAACCTTATTTTGATGAAGTCACGGCGAGTTTCAGAGAAGGCACTACGATATGTGCGGGTTCTTCGATTGATATGCAAATTCTGTATGACTTATTCGGTTATTTTATAGAAGCATCTGATATTTTAAATAAAAACAGTGATTTTATTCAAAAAGTAAAAGCCGCAAGGGCGCAGTTAGTACCTCCTCAAATTGGCAAAGATGGCTCGTTGCAAGAATGGGCAGATGATTGGAAATCGTTGGAGAAAAATCACCGCCACTTTTCGCACATGTACGGTTTGTATCCGGGCAAAGTTTTATACGAAAAAAGAACACCCGCTTTGATAGAAGCCTATAAAAAAGTGTTGGAAGAACGCGGCGATGCGTCCACTGGTTTTTCAAGAGCGTGGAAAATGGCTTTATGGGCAAGATTGGGCGATGGCAATCGGTCGAATAAAATCTACAAAGGTTTCATCAAAGAGCAAACTTGCACCTCTCTATTCGCTCTATGCGGCAAAGCCCCGCAGGTGGACGGCACATTTGGTGCAACCGCTGCCATTACTGAAATGTTGATGCAATCGCACGATGGTTTTATTAAATTACTACCCGCTTTGCCCGATGAATGGCAAACGGGCACATTCAAAGGCGTTTGCGCCCGAGGTGCTTTTGAATTGGATTATTCATGGCAAAATAAACAAGTGACGCAATTAAAAATCACCTCAAAAGCAGGGGAGTTGTGCCGATTGAAAGGGAAGCCTAACATTAAAATTAGTAGCAATGGTAAACCTGTTAAATTCAATACATTGGCGAATGGGATTATTGAGTTTAAGACTGTTAAGGGTGGGGTTTATGTTGTCGAATAAGATTCTAAAGTGGGTAAGATACAGTGGGGATGCTTTCTGATGATTGGAAAGCACCTTTTTTAATTTGCAAAATTCATAAGACTATTTAATAATTTAGGTACTTTGAATTGTTATTGTATTGGTTGTGACTTTTATTCAATACAAATCTTCATGGTCTTCAAATGTCGATAAAAAATCAAAAAAAATCTCTGGGGTTTGTTTACCAATTAGAATATCATTAAAATAATTTACTGATTCTGATCTAAATTTCCTTGAGTTATATGGAGATTGTTTTGCTACAATGATAAAATTATAATCGGAAAGGTATCTTAAACGTAAATCGGCACTCGTTGCATCTACTACCTTTCCTTTGATTGTTGTAGCTCCGTCATCATATTCTTCTCGTCTAATAGCAGTGTTTCCTAAAAGGCCATATTCTTCAGAGCTATATCCGAACGCTTCGATATGTTTTTTTATGTCTTCAGGTTTATAATCATATAATCCAGTTTGTTTTTCGCCTTTTGCTTCAACATAAATAAACGATTTAGAACGTGTTCTACTTATAAAAACTGCAATTCTTTTTAATTCTAATTCATCATGACCAATTAAAACCTTTGTTCTTGAAAGTACTTTAAATTTGTCTATGAAAGCATCACTACCGTTTCTAAACCACCAAATTGGGTCTGTCATACAACCAAAATGCCCTTCTGATTTAAATTTCAAAGGCTCTTTAAAAAGTATTTTTAATCTTTGTACTGCTGTTTTTGCATCATACCATATAAGTCCTCTTTGTCCAGGAAAAGCATTAGTAAGCCTATGTAAAAAAAAAACAGTCGAATGTTCGGTTATAGTTGGTAGCTCCTTTGGATTTTCAGCTTCTTCTGTAACTACTTTTGAAGCTTTAATTTTATTTATAATTCCTTTTAAAAATGAGTAAACGGCTGCAAAAAACGCAAAAACAAGTATCCATAGAACAAAATTATTCACTTCTGTCTTCAATTTTAAATAATCAACTACTCGTTTTGCAACAGATATAAATGAAACTTCATCATAAAGACTTTTTATCCATACAGAAATGAAGCCTACTAAGGCTATAATCGCAGCGGATATAACTTTACTCCATACTGGGTCTGTCCAATATTTTGGATAAAGAGTATCTTTAAGTTTTGTAAAAACTTGTTTGATTTTGGCGATATAATTGTTTAAAAAATCCATTTTTTAACTATTTATGACCTAAACTTCTGTTGTATTATTGTGAAATAGAGTGAATTAATAATGGATAAAAGTAGATAAATTATAATTTTATTCTCTATCATTTTTTAAAACCTTTAAAAGAATTTCCTTTTTACTTATTTAGTATTTTGATAACAGACCTTGCAATATTTTTTAAAGCATACACTTTTGTGAAAAAAAGTGCTGAAAAATTAATCAAACCAATAATTAAATCATGAAAAACAGACCAAAAATTTCCCCAAAAACCAAAGCTAAGCTGCAACAAGAGATTCATTCGGAATGTCCATTATGCCAAAACCAAGATGTAGAATTATTTGAACTTCACCATATTGATGAAAATCCAGAGAATAACAATTTGTCAAATCTCATTTTGATTTGCCCAAATTGCCATACCAAAATCACAAAAGGCGATATTTCAGAGGAAGAAGTAAAGAAAGTCAAACTTGGATTACCACTTATAAATAAGAAAATTGAGTTTGTTTCAGCTTCAATAGCTTCAAAAAATTGCGCTTGGGAAGTTAGCACTGAAAATGACTTTGCTTTTTTTAAGTCGGATGATAAACGAAAATCGCCGTTTCCAATTATCAACTTTACTTTAATCAATCACAAAAGCAAAACGATTGTATTTAAGAAGATTCTACTTAAGGTCAAAACTTTACCAAGAGGCATTAGCGGAATCCCTTTTCCTAAAATTTTAAAACCCATTGCAAAGTATCAGATTCAAATTAAAGGAGAAAAAAATGTACTCATTTTAGAAAACCCTATTCATATCCCGTCAAATGAGTCATTTATGTTTCAAGTCGAATTATCAGAACAAATGATGAATGATAATGAAATGTATGAAATTCAAGGTCGAAAAGTTTTATATTTTACTTTTGAATTCAGTGACAGTACAAGTTTAACAATCCCAAACTTATATTTGAATTGCAATAGCGAGAATGAAAAAATGATAATTTATAGAATGAGATAAAAATACTGAGGGGGGCAACCCAGTTTACCTAATGATTAGCGAATGGCAATATTGAATTTAAGACTGTAAAGGGTGGACTTTATATTGTTGAATAGGAATAGAGGTAAAAACTACCCCCTCGTATTTTGCCGTTTTTCTTGATTTTTAATAAAAAAGCTGCTATTTACTTCGCATACGCCGACCTTAACATCACCGCCGAAGTATACAGAATAACAACAATCACCAACCACCGAAGCGTATCCAAAGGCAATGACTTAACAATCAAAGCCGCAATCAAAACGGCAATGATGCTCGGTATAGCCATATAACTTTTAATCACTTTCATTTTTGAAATATCGTCATTTTATCCACCCAATATTTTCATAAAATCTTCTTTATAAGTATCGCCAATGGGAATAATGGTTTTACCAATAAATATTCGTTGTCGCTCCACTGAATCTATTTTATTAATTGGGACAAGCCATGATTTATGCACCCTTGAAAATTGGGGAGAAGGGAGCATTTCTTGAATTTTCGTCAAAGTCATCAAGCTCAAAATGCGCTCTTTGGGCGTATGAATTGTGATATAATCTTTCCCCCCTTCCACGTATAAAATATCCGCGTGAGGCACCCGTTGTAATTTGTATTCTGTTTTTACAAATATAAAATCTTGGACTATTGATGTTATTTCAATAGGCGTAGGTGCTTGATTTTCAGCAATATACTGAGGTGGTGCTTGCAAAACATCTTGCGCTTTTTGAACAGCTTTTAAAAACCGTTCAAATGATATAGGCTTTAAAAGATAATCCACCACGCTGTATTCATAGCCTTCAAGGGCATATTGTGGGTAAGCCGTTGTGAGTATCACTTTACATTTTCCTTTTATCAATTGCATAAATTGCATGCCTGTCAAATCAGGCATTTGAATGTCTAAAAAGAGCAAATCTATATCACCTTCTTGCACTCGGACGAGGGCTTCAACGGCATTTGTGGTGCTGTGTACCAATTCTAAAAACGGGATTTTGGCAGCGTGGCTCTGTATGACCCGCAGGGCTAAAGGTTCATCGTCTAAAGCTAAAGCTTTCATTTTATAACTGGATTTCAAGATGTGATTCAAAAATATCTTTATTGTTTTCAACCAATAATTTATGTCTATTAGGATACAGCAATTCCAAACGGCGTTCTACATTTTTT
>JANPHO010000247.1:0-20483 GCA_031424515.1 Saprospiraceae bacterium | reverse complement strand
AACCTTCGGGCAAGGGCTTGAGATTCAATACGGTTTTCATCAAACCCCTTTTGGTGAATGTTTTATTGCCATGACTGAAAAGGGCATTTGTGCCTTGTCTTTTGTGGATGAAACGAATAAAGAGCAGACATTTCAAACTTTCATGGATAAATGGCAGGCGGCAAAATTGGTCTTGAATACCGCACATACTGAGGGGGTTGTGCACCAAATATTTGACCCCAACTTTACGGATAAAATTCACGTCTGGATACAAGGCACCAATTTTCAACTCAAAGTATGGGAGGCTCTTTTCAGTCATGGCAATAAAACATTCACCAAAAGGGGTTTGATGAAAACCGTATTGAATCTCAAGCCCTTGCCCGAAGGTTTTATATTCATTCGGTGTAACCCCTTCAATGCTCACAAACAAGTCATAAACCCTTGATTGGGTTGAAAAACCCACTAAATCCGCCGCTTGATTCAAATTTTGAGTATCAAATATGCGATTCCGCAAATAATCGAGAGACAAATATTGCATAAATTTTTTAGGACTTACGCCCGCCCATTCCGTAAAAATACGTTGAAAATGGGATGGTGACAGGTGCACCTGACGCGCCACATCCGTCAAATCGGGTTGACTTTTAAAATTATCCGTCAAATATTCGATGGCTTCAGCTACGCGGTGATAATCTATATCTTGGGTTGTCATAGTCTTGATTTTTAAATTTTATAAAGATGCGTTTTCCACGTTTGATACGCGCTTTTCATGCAATGTCCGCACGGTCTAAACCCCATTTCAATTGCTTCATTTTCAGAATTAAAGAAAACACGATTGTCTTTTTTCATGCGTTTACCTGATTTGCAGTGCAATGTTCCGTATATTTTTAAATTGGAATTACCGCCAAACACAATATCACTCTGTTTGATTTTTAAGTGCAATTCAGCATCGCTTATTTCATTGTGTTGTATCATAGTCTCAAACTAAAGCAATTTCAGTTAAAATATCTGATAATTCTTGAGGTGCGCTGAAAAAAGGCGAGTGGCTGGTCGCCATACTATACACTTTTTCACAAGGCATTTCAGTGTACATTTTTCTTTGAATAAACGGGGTGACGGCTTTATCTTCTGTACATTCTATATAAAATCTGGGTACACTGCCGTAATTTTCATCCGTCAATTGCAAAGGCGTCATACCTGATTCTATCGGTTCATGGCTCAATAATAGTTTTGCCAGTTCTGTAATATCGTCTTCGCAATCGTGATACAAGCCTTTTTTATAAATTTCAGTTTGCAAAGTCGAGGCATTCAATTCTTTATGAAAAGTGACATAAGGTTTTAGCACCCCCTCAGTATCTTGAACCGAATATTCTCTTTGTGTCTTACCATTGGGAATTAAATATGCTGCGAGATATATCAATTTTTCAATTTTATGGGGACGATATTCAGCAGCTTGAGAAATCATAATGCCGTTTTTACTATGCCCTACCAATATAACAGGTTCATCTATCGAATCTATCAAATGGCATATTTTCTCAACAGTTTCCTCCATTTTTATGGTATTAATGAGTGTTTTATCCCTACCCATACCGGGTAAGTCAATGGCTATTGCTTTATGCCCCTGTTTTTCTAAAAGTGGTATGACTTTATGCCAATTCCAAGCACTGTGCCATGACCCATGTACCAAAATAAATGTCTTCATATCAACATAAAGATTAAAATTATGAATTAATAGAACAAAATTAGCCAGTTTGCCCTACGTCAACAACCCGAAACTTGCGAATTTGAATGAATATTCGCGATATTTCCCATCGGAGGAAACCTTTTTTAAATAAAAATGTCGTTATTTTACCTTTGTACTTTAAACAGGTTCTATGTAAAAACCAATGTCCGCAATACTATGATTTTAAAAAACACCAACATACTCATCGTGGATGATGATACCGATGTCTTGACAGCGGTGCGCTTGCTTCTTAAATCCGAAGCTAAGGAGGTCGTGACTGAAAAAAATCCCGAAAATCTGCGCTACTTGCTCAGTCAAAAGAAGTATGATTTGCTTCTTTTGGATATGAATTTCAATAGCAGCATCAATACGGGCAACGAGGGTTTGTTTTGGTTAAAAAAAGTAAAAACCATTGCCCCCGAAATGGCAGTAATCATGATTACGGCTTATGGCGACATTGATTTGGCGGTGCGGTCACTGAAACACGGGGCAGCGGATTTTGTGGTAAAACCGTGGCACAATGAAAAATTGCTGGATACCATAAAAGAGGCTTTAAAAAAGACTGAAAACCCGTCCCGTACTGAGGGGGGTAAAATTGGGCAAGATTCAATCGTTGGAAAATCTCTCTTGGGAGAGTCGGCAGTGATGCAGGATATATTTTTAAAATTGAGAAAAATTGCACCCACCGATGCCAATGTTTTGGTTCTGGGTGAAAACGGAACGGGGAAGGAACTCATTGCCCAAGCCATTCACCAACAATCTTTGCGGTACAATAAGCCTTTTATTAAGGTAGATGTTGGCGCTTTGACGGATTCACTGTTCGAATCAGAGCTTTTCGGACATAAAAAAGGGGCTTTCACGGATGCCAAAGAAGACCGCAAAGGCAGATTTGAAGATGCCAACGGCGGTACTCTTTTCCTTGATGAAATAGGCAATATTTCTATTCATCAGCAAGCCAAATTGCTTTCCGTTTTACAAAATCGGCAAGTCATTCGCTTGGGGTCAAATCAAGCTATTCCGATTGATATTCGCTTGATTTGCGCCACAAATCTACCTTTAAAAGACTTAGCGGATGAAAACCGTTTCAGAAAAGATTTGATTTATCGCATCAATACAGTTGAAATCAACCTGCCAACGCTTAAAGAACGCATTGGC
Source organism: Saprospiraceae bacterium (assembly GCA_031424515.1). Taxonomy (GTDB): domain Bacteria; phylum Bacteroidota; class Bacteroidia; order Chitinophagales; family Saprospiraceae; genus JAAFJT01. The sequence continues at coordinate 17,629 of JANPHO010000247.1, read as the reverse complement.
GATATTGAACTTTTAGCGAATCATTTTGCAATCCTTTACGGTGAAAAATACCGCAAGCCTTACGTAGAATTATCGAAAAAAGCTCTTGATAAAATGCGTCTTTATCATTTCCCCGGCAATGTGCGGGAGCTGCAATATGCCATTGAAAGAGCCGTGATTATGAGCGAGGGCGATAGGGTAGAGGCGGAGGATTTAATTTTTTCACCGCTTGAAAATGCCCTCAATACTGAAGGGGGGGATAATGATTTGAGATTGAGTCATATTGAAAAAAACACCATCGTCAAAGTCATCGAAAAGCACAACGGGAATATCACAAAAGCGGCTAAAGAGTTGGGTTTGACCCGCACGGCTTTGTATCGCAAATTGAGTAAACACGATATTTGAGCACCCCCTCAGTACGAAAAGCTCAAAATGCACTTTTAATCTTACAAAAAATCATGTTTAGCCAATTATAAAATGTTTAAAAAACCTGAAATACGCATAGCGATAAAAGTGGTGCTTTTGTTTATTGTGCTTTATGGAGTAGCTTTTTTATCAGTAAAAGGCTGGTATTTCTATTTGTGGTTTGCGGTGCCTGTCATGCTTTATGTTTTATATGATATTTATAAAATGCTTAAAAAAGCGCAAGATGAGGTGACTGAATTCGTTGAATCCATCCATTATCGCGATTTTTCAAGAAATTTTAATGTCAAACAAGCTCCAGCGGAATTACAATCTTTACGTCAAGGTTTTAATGAAATTAATACTACATTTCGGGTTATTTCAAAGGAGCGCGAGCTGCAATACCAATATTTGCAACAGATTTTAGAATTGGTGGATACGGGTATTATTTCCTACGAATCTGCTTCGGGCGAGGTGAATTGGATGAATAATTCGTTTAAAAAAATGCTCAGCATTCCGTATTTAAAAACGATTGATTCGCTGCAAAAGCGCGACGAACTCCTTTATAAAGCCATCCGCGCCATTCGTCCGAACGAAACAACTGTCGTGACAATTAACCGAGATAATCGACAACTGAAGATTTTATTGGTTGCTACACTGTTTCAAGTGGATGATAAAACAAATAAATTAATCGCTTTTCAGAATATCCACGAAGCTTTAGATGAAAATGAAGCACTCGCTTGGCAAAAACTTTTGAGTGTAATGACGCATGAAATTATGAATTCCGTTGCGCCCATTTCATCACTGGCGGATACCTTGAAAAAACGGATTAATTTCGGTGAAAAAGAAGATTTGGAATTGGGTCTTGAAACCATCAAAAAACGAAGCGAAGGCTTATTGAAATTCGCTGAATCCTATCGAAATCTCAACAAGGTCACGAAACCGAATCTCACTAAAATACTTGTTCGAGATATTTTTGAAAATATCCTAACCTTGATGCAGCCCACTTTTGAAAAGAAAAATATAGAATTGGAAGTCATTTTAAAAGACCCACAGCTGACCGCTGCGCTGGATGTCAATTTGGTAGAACAAGTCTTGATTAATCTTTTGGTCAACGCCACAGAAGCTGTAAAAGACAGAGAAACACCTAAAATTATCATTTCAGCCTACACTGAGCACAATAAATTGCTCATAAAAGTCGCTGACAATGGCACTGGCATTTCGCTCGAACTGTTGGATAAAATTTTCATTCCTTTTTTCAGCACTAAAAAGACAGGCAGCGGCATTGGTTTAAGTCTCTGTAAACAAATTATGCTTTTGCATAAGGGCACCATTCAAGCACACAGTATAGAAGGTGAAGGCAGTGCATTTGTTTTGCAGTTTCCAAAGCCTTTGTAAGTTTTTTTGAGGTAGAATTGGTAGAATTTTTATGGACTTAACAGGGTTACAGGTTTAAATTTTTTGAAATTTTATCGCATATTTAACATAATTATAATTATTGTTGAGGCAAGATTTTGGAGATTTCATTGGATTTAGTAGGAATTCAAACGTAGCACGGAACTCCAGTTCAGCATAAAAAAAATCCTATTAAACCCTACTTCAAATAAAATTGCCACCTCAATTATTCAGCAATCTATAAATCGCAGCCATTGATATAGGTTTTTCCATGTAATAAGATGCACCCGCTTTGAGGGCTTCGTCACGGACTTGCATAGCGCTCATAGCTATTATTTTAGGTTTATTTTGGACATAGTTGATGGTGGGAATTATATCAAGCCCTTTACCATCTGGCAGGTTATTATCTAAAATGATGGCATCAAACGAATTAGATTGAAGTAATAATATTGCACTTGTTAAATTTTCAACGCATGTTACTTCATATGACCTTTTAGAGAGAAACCTTTTTATTAATCCACTCAACTCCGTTTCATCTTCAATTATTAATACTCTATTGCTCATGATTATTTGTAAATTTTAAATACTATATATAAACGTCTACAAAAAAACTGTGCCCGCATAAGTATGTGGAATTTAGGTGTTATTTTAAAAAAATAACTTAAAATTTGATGGTCAAACTTCCATATAACTTCGCAAAAAGCCGCGTTGGGGTATTTTATTCCTTATAAAATCTCTGATTGGGGAATTTAATCCTCAAATCTCCACAAAAATAATGAGAAAAACCAATGGTATGTTATTTTAATTTAGTTAGACAGATAGCCCACACAATTTATGCTATCTTTTTAAATTAATTATTTCATTCATAAAACGTATATCATGACAAACAAGGCAAAAAATATCTTATTAGCAGTGGCCGGTGGCGCCATTTTGGGTTCAGCATTAGGTGTGTTATTGGCACCAGCAGAAGGTTCTAAAACACGTCGCCGTTTGGTTGGACGCACAGACGAACTGGAAGACCAAATAGATAACTTCTTAAAAGAAGGTAAAAAATCTTGGAAGGCACTCCAAGCTGAAATGACTGACGCCAGCATTGACGCTGAATCTTATTTCGATCACCTTGTTGCAGAAGGCAAAAGAGCCCTTCAAGAAGCTAAAGAAAAAGCGGAAAATGGTGTTGAAGATGTAAAAGATACAAAAGAAGGCCTCCTATCAGAAGGCAAACGCCTTTGGAACTCTATTGCTTCTAAGGCTGAAAAAACTTATGATGAGGCTAAAGAAAAAACGCAAGAAGCCGTTTCTACAGTGAAAACGAAAGCAAATAATTACGCTGAAGAAGCCAAGCAAGCTGTATCGTAATTTTGGAGAGTTTAGAATATGTTAAATATATTTAGAGAAATGCAGCCAAATAATTAATTTTTGGCTGCATAATCTCTTTTTGAAAATTCCTAAAGAATACAATCATGAATACCATTACAGAACAAAAGGTAAAATCAGAGCAAGTTCTTAAACTCTTCATCAATTATGTGGAGAATATGTGGGAATATGCCCGCCTTTCGGCGGCAGAAAAAGCAACTTCACTTACAGCCGCTGCCATAGGGAGTATAATGGTTGCCTTCTTCTCGGGTATAATTATCTTTTTTTTGAGTTTGGGTTTAGCCTTGTACATTGGCAGCGTGATGGATAATTTAGCAACTGGTTTTTTTATAGTGGCGATAGGATATGTCATTCTGATGTCGGCCAGTTTAATTTTTATAAAACCGATTATAGAACGTAAAATATCAGAAACCATCATAAATGCCCTTGACAATGAAGAAGAGCCTGAACAATAATATTAGAACTTTAGAAGATGTGCGCACCCGCCAAATGGAACTTAAAAAGCAAATGGCGTTGCAAAAATCCGCCATGATTTATGGTGTACAGGACATTTTTGATGACATGAAACCCGCTAAAATTGCCTTTGATTTGGTGAGCACGGCGATGGGAAGTTTTTCTCAAAAAACCAATATACCCCAATTAGTAGTGCGTACCCTTTCTGGTTCAATTATTAAAAATCCGAGAACTCAGCAGTTCTTGAATGTGATATTGCCTATCTCAATCAGTATTTTGCCTAAAGTGAATGAATACATTCACCGAAACGGTGGCTATGCCAATGTTTTTACCAAAGCGAAGCTTGCAGTCAAAGAATTTACGCATAAAATCTTTCATTGATACCCGTCTTGAGAAATTGGGACAAGTCAGTATCAATTGGCAGCGGTGTGCAAAGACACCGTTTCCATCCAGTATTTTCCAATCGTATTCGTAACGTCCACCAGGCTTTCAAAGGATGATGGTTTCACGATGAATGAATTGGCGCCCAGTTCATAGCACATGCGAATGTCCTCAGGTGATTTGGATGTAGTGAACATGATAACAGGAATATGCCGCCATAAGGTATTGTCTTTAAGCTCTTTCAATATCTGTTTTCCATCTTTTCGGGGCATGTTGATGTCTAATAAAATGAGAGAAGGTTCATATTCGTTTTTTTTCAAATAATTCATTAACGCTACACCATCTTCCACAAAATCAAGTTTGCAAGATAATTTGTTCTCTTCGAAAGCTTCGAGAAGCAGCAATCTATCATCAGCGTCATCGTCGGCGAAAACTATCAGGTTGGTATTTTTTTTATTTGGCATGTTTATTTTTTATAATTTATATCTCCAAAAATAAGATATCAAAAGCTAAAAACTGTATTATTGAGAATATATATTTCAAATAATCGGATTTTTAATGGGTACTTTAATAGTAAAAATAGTGCCTTTCTCCATGTCACTTTCCACGCTTATACTTCCTTTGTGCAATTCCACTATTTTACGACTGATCGCCAAGCCCACGCCCAATCCCCCGAAAGTAGGGTTTAATTTTTGAAATATTAAAAAAATCTTTTCGGCATATTCCTGCTCAAAACCCATCCCATTATCTGTGACTGTAATAATATGATAGGGTTCAGCGTCCATTAATTCCTGCTTGAACTCAAAATGCATATGAGGATTCCTTTCTAAATGTTTGAATTTCAAGGAATTATCAATCAACTGCTCGAAAAGGATTGAAAGCGGTTTCCGATAACCCTCTATTTCTGTATCTCCTTCTATGGAGTAATCTGCTTTTGTAGCATCCACCAAACACGCTTTATCCTCCCAAATATTTTTTATTATTTTGGAAATATCCACCATTTCCGTATTGCCTTTACTATTATGGTTGAGCTTAGCAAAAGCCAAAAACTCATCCAATAGATACTGTGAATTGGCGGCGAGATTATTAATTTTTTGAATTGATTCAATATCATCCCCCCCCTCAGTATTGGGTGCTTTTTTAAGCTTATTTTCAAACCTTGAACTGAACATCCTAATTTTCCTCAGAGGCTCTTGCAAATGGTGGGTGAGCGTAAAAGCGTATTGGTCGAGCTCTCGATTGGCATTCGCCAACTCCTTTATTTTTTCCTCAAGACTACTTTTCGCTTTATTTAAGAGTAAAATTTGGGTATAAATACCCCACATAGTTATTACGAGTATCGAAATCGCAATAATGATTATAATTAAAAGAAAGCGTGGAGAGGAGTTAGCAAAATCCCGCTGAGCATCTTTATTGTATTTAAGCCTACTTTGCTCTAAATTTTTGAGGTTTTGTACCACATCTCGAATAGTATCCATTACAAACTTACCTTTCAAAATCATGTCTCTTTGATTGTCAGTAAGTGGTCTGACTTGATTGGCTTTTATACTGTGTACTATTGACCACGAAACATCTATTTTATATTTCGCCATCCGCTGGAGGGAATCAATGTATGGGATTTGCTCATCTATTTTTTTGGCTTCTTTCCTTAAATCTGTAAGTAGGCTCATCACTTGTGTTCCTGCGTGTCGATGAGGCTTCAAAAAAGTGGTATCGCTGGTCAGTAAATAACCTCTTGCACCAGTTTCAGCGTCTTTTAAATATGAAATAACTTCTTCTAATTTGAGGACAAAATCGTTGTTTTTATTAATGGTTTCACTCGATTCCACCAAATTCACCAAACGATCATAAGCAAGCGTTGCCATGGCCACAATCAAAGACATCACGACGATGAAGACAGCAAGTATCTGCTTAAGGCTGAAGTTCTTATTCATAAAGTAGTTGTAAAATGTAGTTAAGTGTGTAATATTATTCCCAATATGTAGAAATATTTATACATATTGGGAATTTAAAGTCTCTAAGTGTGTATATTACGGTGGTATAGATTTTTTATAGCTTAAATAAATAGGCGTTTAAAAATAGTTTACATTTGCCGTAAGGCTTAAAATTATAGAAACTCGGAGCGAAAAGTGGGGTTTTGTACAATTTTAAGAGCCAACAAAACGGTTATTTTAGTCCAACTACTAAAAGTACTCAAATTTGATTTTAAAAAACAATATATGTTCAGAAATACGCAACATCATTCGCAAAAACAAACATTAAAGCTATCCCCTCAGCAGATACAGATGCTCAATCTGCTGCATTTGCCTGTGATTGAATTGGAACAGAAGATCAAAGATGAAGTAGAAGATAATCCTGCTCTTGAATACAATGAATTTACTGAATCTGAAGAAACATCCCAAAATGAAGAAAATGAGTACAGTGAAGAAGCGGATTCAATAGATGCTGCCGAGGAGTTTGATGCCCCTCAAGATATATACGAGGATACCCCCTATGATGGATTTAACAATACGCAAGAAAATCAATATGAAAAACCCATTGTAGAGACGCCTACTTTCCGTGAAAACTTAAAAGAACAGCTACACCTTCGCCAAATAGACCCCAAACTTCAAGCTTACGCCGAATATTTGATAGACGCTATTGATGATGATGGATATTTGCACCGCCCGATAGATAGTATTATTGATGATTTATCATTCAGCCTTAATCTTTTTATTGATGAAGAGGTGTTGGAAAAGGCTTTACTGATAATACAGCATTTAGAACCCATTGGCATTGGCTCGCGCAATATACAAGAATATATCATGATTCAGCTGCGTGAAAAAGCGCGCACGGGTGTAGATGTGAGTGCCGCCTGCGCCATTGCTGACGAATTTATGCCTGATTTGGCCAATCATCAATATGAAAAAATCCAAACGGCTTTGAATATTGATAGTGAAACTTTAAAATCAGCCATTCAAATTATCAGCTCACTCAACCCAAAACCAGTGAGTGGTATCGCTGCTTTTGGTGATGTAACTCAAGTTATTTCACCAGATTTTATAGTCACAAATGATGAAGGTCATCTTGAAATAACTGTTTTAGGCATCAATACCCATAAAATAAAACTTAATCCCAATATGCTCGAAACGCTCGACGCATTGGAGAAATCACCCGAAAAGAATGCAAAAAACAGGAGCGCTACCCAATATTTAAAAAGTAAAATCGGCTCTGCCCAATGGCTGATTAGTGCTTTGGAGCAAAGGGAATATTCTTTAACCCGCACCATCGAGACCATTGTAGCTTTGCAAGAAGCCTTTTTCCTTTCGGGAAACATTAAAACCTTGCGCCCCATGATTTTAAAAGATATAGCGGAAAGAGTGGGTTTGGATATTTCAACCATTTCGAGGGTCACGAGCACACGGTATGTTCAGACAGATTTCGGTATTTTACCCTTAAAAGAGCTTTTTACTGAGGGGGTCATCACAGACGATGGAAAAGTGGTATCGAACCGTGCTGTGCAAGAAACCATTGTCGAAATTATTGAAAATGAAGATAAAACCGAACCTTTTAATGATCAACAAATCACGCAACTATTATCTGAAAAAGGCTATTCAATAGCCCGCAGAACCGTCGCCAAATACCGTGAAAATTTAAACATACCACCCGCACAAATGCGGCGTGGCTTGTTATAAAACATCGACTATTAACGTCTACTTACAACTCCTTTTAGCAACTTTATTCAATTTTTAAAAATGCATAAAATCTTAGTCATAGACGACGATATCGATATTTGTCATTTACTCAAAAGGTTCCTTACTAAGAACAATTACGAAGTAATGACAGCCCATAATGGTGAAAATGGTCTAAAACTATTAGAAGAGCACCAACCTGATTTAGTATTGACTGATTTCAGATTGGGTGATATGGATGGCAGCGAGGTGATTCAAGCCATAAAATCCCGAATGCCGAATGTGCCAATACTGGTCATTACGGGTTACAGCGACATCCGCATTGCCATAAATGTCATGAAATTGGGCGCTTTGGATTATATCACCAAGCCTCTCCTACCCCAAGAGATTTTGATGACCATCCAAAGAGCAATTGTCGTATCCAGTTTTTCAAATAATGAGTCAACGCCTTTGTCCATTGAAAAAGCGCCATCGTCTAATACCGATGCCCCCTCAGTATCAGCACGTTCAAAAGCGTCTTCAAAAGGCCAGAATGGCTATATTTTAGGCAATAGTGTAGCAGCTCATGCTCTTTTCAGACAACTTGACCTTGTAGCACCGACGAATTATAGCGTTATCATTTATGGTGAAAGTGGTTCTGGAAAAGAAGCGGTTGCCCGCATGATACACGACAAAAGCTCGCGGGGCAATATGCCTTTTGTGGCAATGGATTGCGGGGCTATCCCTAAAGAGTTGGCAAATAGTGAATTATTCGGACATGAAAAAGGATCATTTACGGGAGCCATCGGACAAAAGATCGGTCTTTTTGAAATGGCGAACGGTGGCACACTTTTTTTGGATGAAGTTGCGAACCTCTCTTATGATGTTCAAATTTCTCTTTTAAGGGTGGTGCAAGAGCGAAAACTTAAGCGCATTGGCAGCAACAAAGAAATTAACCTTGACGTCAGAATTATCGTAGCCAGTAATGAAAGGCTTTCGGAAGTGGCTCGTAAAGGGAAATTTAGAGAGGATTTGTACCATAGATTCAACGAATTCACGATTGAAGTACCGCCATTGAGGGAACGGAAGAAAGATATTATGCTTTTTGCTGAGTATTTTTTGGAACAAATCAGTTCGGATTTGGGCAGAAAAATGACGAGTTTTGAAGCAGAAGTGGAAACGATTTTCCAATCTTACCCGTGGTATGGCAATGTAAGAGAATTAAAAAATATTATTAAAAGGGCAGCACTTCTTTCGGACGGCTCTATTGTGCAGTTGAAAGCGTTACCATTTGAGATAGTGAATCATGAAAAACTGACATTTGGGGTTCAAGAAATAGAACCTGAAATTTTAAAAGAAACAGCACCCGTACAAACAGCCAATCCCATAATGGCGGTGAACCATATGAATACCGTTCCCCTACCCTATACGCAGCCTTTTAATTTAAAATCTGCGGCTCAAGAGGCTGAATATGATGCGATTATGCAAACTTTACAGAAAGCCAAATACAATAAAAGCAAAGCGGCTGAATTACTCGGAATAGACAGAAAAACCCTTTATAACAAATTAAAGAAATTTGGTATTGAATAAATAATTATAACATGACAGACTTATTGAATGCTTTTCAGCAAGCCGACTGCCCTATCGGTTTATTAATTTTTAATAAAAATACTGAGGGGGATTGGCTTTGCACAGAAGCAAACAAATGTGCCGAAAACTTTCTTGAAAAATCAGCGCTTATTTCGAAAAAGTGGCCTGATATATTTGAAATAGTATCCATTGATACCGTTTCAAAAAACGCTTCTATCCGAATAAATGAACACAAATGGTTATCAATGTCTGTCATGAATGGGTCAACAGACCTGTCCTGTATTGTCGTATTAAACGATATAACGCCCCAAGAGACGCGCGTAAAAGAGTTAGAGAAAAAGATAGAGCGTCTGAAAAGCTCTAACAACGATTTAGAGCATTTCGCCTACGTGGCTTCACATGATTTAAGAGAACCTTTGCGCAAAATCATCGCTTTTAGTGAACGTTTAAATAAAAAATACGCGGCAGTATTGGAAGGTGATGGCCTTATTTATCTGAATAGGATGATTGACGCCACTCAACGAATGCAGACTTTTATTGATGATTTATTGATGTTTTCAAGGTTTTCGAGGTCGGTTTCTGAAAAAGTTGAGGTGGATTTGGGTGAAGTACTGAGGGGGGTACTATCCGATTTTGATATGCCCATTGAAAAAGGCCAAGCCGTTATTGAGTGCGACAATCTACCCACCATAAAAGGAGTAAAAAGCCAAATGACGCAGCTTTTTCAAAATCTCGTCGGGAATGCCCTAAAATTTAAAAAAGAGGATGAACCTGCCCGCATTTCTATCCATTGCCGAGAAATAAAAAACGAACTGGAAATCACTTTCCAAGATAACGGCATTGGCTTTGAGGAAGCTGATGCTGAACGCATTTTTATTATATTTCAAAGGCTGAATGGCCGCTCGCAATATGAAGGCACAGGCATTGGTTTGGCTATTTGTAAAAAAATAGTTGAGAATCACGGCGGTAGTATTATCGCAAAAGGAAAGCCCAATGGAGGTGCAACGTTCACGATTACATTATCAAAATCCGAATAATTTTTATGAAAGACATCAAAATACTCATTGTCGATGATGATGAAGACGATTATTTCCTTGTTAGCGACATTTTAAAAGATATTGAAGAACATAACTTTCATACTACTTGGGCTTCAAATTATGATGCGGGCATGAAGGCAGTTCAAGAAGGGGATTTTGATATCTGCCTTTTTGATTTTTTATTGGGCAATAAAACGGGTTTGAATTTGCTGCGTGAGCTTCGAGAATTAAATATTGAAACTCCGATAATACTTTTGACTGGTAGAGGCAATAGAGAAATTGACCGCGAAGCCATGATACTGGGTGCTACGGATTATTTAATTAAAAACGAATTAGAGGCAAACTCTCTTGGGCGCAGTATTCGCTATTCTATTTCGCACTCGCGGGTACTGAAAGCGGTTAAAGCCAGCGAACGCATGTACCGCAATATCTTTTCCCGCTCAAGAGATATGATTTATTTGGCTGATACAGGCAAAGGCGTTTTTATTGATGTGAATGAACAGGCGACGAAGATCTTTGGCTACACGCACGAAGAATTTATGCGTATGAGTACTATGGATTTACTTTTTGATAAAAACGAAAAAGATGGGATTAGAAAAATACTCATAGAAAATGGCGAATTAAGGGATTATGAAACCGTTTTTGTGACTAAATCGGGTGAAAGAAAGATTTGTATCATCAATGGTATCTTTTATACTGAGGGGGGGATTCTGTTTCATCACGGCTCTATTCAAGATGTAACCATTATCCGACAGGTAGAACGCAGCCGCTTAAACATTGAGAAATTAGCGGCAACTGGTCGTTTTACACGCGTATTGGCGCATGAGGTACGCAATCCGCTGACCAATATTGACCTTTCCGTGGAGCAACTTGAACTTGACAACACTGATGAAGAACTGAACGACTACATCGCCATCATCAAACGCAATAGTCACCGCATAGGTAAATTGATTACAGAATTGCTCCAAACGGCGAACCCTGCCCACATGGATTTGAAAAAGCACTCAGTAAATGACCTTTTGGATGCTGCTTTTGAGCCTTCAAGTGATAGAGCTCTTTTGAAAAATATTCAAGTTAGAAAGGATTACGCACTCCAAAATCCTTTTATCAACGCTGACGCATCCAAGTTACAAATCGCGTTGTCCAATCTAATTATCAACGCCATTGAAGCCATGACTGAAAAAGAGGGCATACTTCTTCTTCAAACTGAATGCATAGGCGATTTTTGCCACATCATAATTGAAGATAATGGTTGTGGAATGACCCCAGAGCAACAAAATCGTTTATTTGAGCCTTATTTTACTGGAAAATCAAAAGGACTGGGCTTGGGCATGGCTACTACTATGAGCGTCATACAAGCACATGGTGGGCAATTATTATTCACCTCCGACCTTGGTATAGGCACACGTTTCATCATTACCTTTCCGATATAAATCTATTTGTGATTACTTAGCGCTACACAGTCGCTTACGCTCCGTTTAGCCACTGATTTTACAGATATTGACTGATTTTACACTGATTTATAAGCAACTTTTTTCGTATTATAACAATTTTTGTGATGGCATTAAAAATTTGAAGATTTTTCAGGTGTCAGACGCTTTAAAAGCGCCTGACACCTACCCCTCAGTATTTTACCCCTTAAATTGTTACCGACCTTTTTTTAAAAAATCAGTGTAAAATCAGTCAATATCTGTAAAATCAGTGGCTAAACGGAGCGTAAGCGACTATATCGCTAAGTAATTACATCAAATATTAAGTAATTGGGCTGAAATAATCGCCTGTTTATCTGCACCGTTTTGTCCTTATTATTGCACATTTTACAACACTTTGGGGAATTCGTTCCCCAATTTTTGTTTAAATACCCATGGTCATACTTTTTTAGTATATAAAATATCTAAAGAAAACGAAATCATATTTTTCATCTAAAAACTTTAAATCATGAATCGATTATTGTATTTGATAGCAGTTATTTTAGTAATAGGTTGGGTTATAGGCGTTATAGGCTATAGCGCAGGCGGACTTATTCATATCCTTTTAGTTCTCGCGGTTGTGAGTTTATTACTCAATTTTATTCGTGGTTCAAGAATTTGATATGTGAATAATATTGATTCTCAACCAAATAAAATCCAATAAAAGCTAATACCTAAAACTATCCGTAAACCTATTTGAAATTTAATGGCATTTTTCAGTTTCAAAATAGGTTTTCGGATACAATATCAGTTTGTATTTTTTAGCAAATTATATTTCCAATCATTTAAAAATTGTAAAAATGCGTTTTAGATCAGAAATCACCCGATTATTTATTTTCTCAGTTTTATCACTTTCACTTGCTTCGTGCGGAAAGGATGATTCTTCAACTTCACCCGGTACCGTTAACTTCGAAGTTACGGATGCCCCATTTGATGATGCCTCAGTCCAAGGCGTTTTCGTAACTGTCGCTGATATAAAAGTAGATGGCAAATCTATCTCCAATTTTAGCGGAAAAGCGACATTTGACATCGCAGCTTACCAAAGAGGTGAAACAAAAGCATTGGGTTACACCAATCTCGCAGCGGGAACTTACAGCAATGTAACCCTCGTGCTTGACAATGCTAAAGACCAAAGCGGTAACACACCAGGATGTTATATTTTAACAAAAACTGGCGACAAAAAAGCCATTGCCTCAGCTGCCACTACGACAGAAATTACCTTGACAGGACAATTCAAGTCGTCAGCAGACCAAAGCTCATCCGCTGTAATGGATTTTGACCTCCGTAAAACCATCGTTTATGATGGTACAAGCGGTTACAAATTTGTGAGCAACAGCGAATTGACAAGTGGTGTTCGCGTAGTTCAGAAATCAGAATCAGGTGTTATCAAGGGTACAGCTACAAATAGTGCTGTTACATCAAGCGACAAAGTGGTTGTGTATGCCTATAAAAAAGGTACTTACACCAAATCCACTGAAATGCAAGGGCAAGGTACTTCAAGCGTAGAATTTAGAAATGCCGTGACAAGTAGTGTGGTTACAAACGGCGCTTATGAGTTACATTTCTTAGAATCAGGCGATTATGAGTTGCATTTTGTATCCTACAAAGATAAAAACAGCGATGGCAAGCAGGATATTCAAGGAGAATTCACTGCCAGCATAATCGGCAATTTGAATCTTTCAGCATTGAATGTCACGGCTAACGCAACTGTCAACGCTAATATCAACCTTTCAGCAGTACTCCCTCTATAAGTTTTAGATAATTTAGTTAAAAATTGTGTCCTTTATTGATTGGGAACGCTATCGTGCATACGATAGCGTTTTTTTTTGTTTCACACTTTTTACATTACAGGGACGAAAATACTGAGGGGTATTGGGGACTATTTGAACATTTTAGCTCTTTGGAGGTTTATAAAACCTGAAATACGTCTGATTAGTTTAATCATTTTTAAGAAAAATAACTATCTTACTTCCTTTTCACAAACTACACTCTTATAAATCTACATTTCCTGGATGATAAATACATTTGGAATTCCTATAATTCCTGAGAACGATGATAAAAGGATAGAAGCCCTCCATCATTATAAAATAATAGAAGCAGATGTGCACGAAAGTTTTGACAATATAGCGCAGGCTATGGCGGCGTCTTTTGACGTACCGATTGCTCTTGTTTCTTTGGTGGATAAAGAAGAAGTGATATTTAAGGGAAATGTAGGCATGCATGGCGTAACAAAGAACAGTCGAGGCATTAGTTTATGTGCTTTAGCTGTTTTAAACGATGATGTTATAGTTTTTGAAAATGCCCCTAAAGAGCCTTGCCTTGTATCCAATCCATTAGTAGCAGGTGAGTTTGGCTTAAAATTTTACGCTGGTGCCCCTCTCACTACCAAAGAGGGATACCATATCGGGACAGTATGTATATTAGATAAAAAACCGCGCAGCTTTTCACCAAGTCAAATGCAACAATTGAAACGCTTTTCTAAGATGGTGATGAACGAAATAGAATTGCGCTTAGATGCCAGTAAAGCTGCTCTAAACTATAGTTCCACTATTGAAAAACAAAGGAATAATTTGTTGGTGAGAGAAATGCAATTGTCTTTGGCGCAAGAAATGGCAAGGATGGCAAGTTGGGAATGGACCTTAACAGATAGTAAAATTGAATGGAGTCCTGAAATGTATAAATTCTGGGGTTTTGAATACGGTGAAATAGCGGTGACGTTGGATAAAGTTGCCGAAATGACCCATCCAGATGATATGGGCATTTTACAAGAAGCTATCAATTCCATTATGGAAGGTAATGATGTGGAAGTTCAATATCGCCGATATGATAAGTGGGGTAAGGAAGTTTTTATCCACACTAAAACGCTTATCCGGAAGGATACGTACGGCAAACCCCTCAGTGTATTCGGAATTGATATGGATATATCTGATATTCGAGCCATACAAGACGATTTGATAGATAAAAATCACAAACTTTCTCAATTCAACCATGAACTCGCTTCATTTAACTACATAGCCAGCCATGATTTGAGAGAACCGCTTCGCAAAATTCAAACATTCACCAATCGAATTGCCGAATATGAGAAAGAGCGACTTTCTGAAAAAGGACAATTTTATTTTAGCCGCATAGTAGCCGCCTCAAAAGGCATGGAACAGCTGATAGATTCTCTGCTCCTGTTTTCGAAGCTCTCAAACGGTTCTGTTTTAAAATTTGTGCCCACTGATTTAAATGAAATATTGGATGAGGTGGAAGAGATTTACTCAGAATCAATTGCGGAGAAAAAGGCAATTATTATTAGACCTACTCTTCCAACAATAAAAGCACTGCCAATACAGGTTCAACAGGTCTTTTCAAATCTCATCAGCAACGCTCTCAAATATTCTAAAAAGGATACTACTCCCCAAATCCAAATAAGCATGGACAAAGTGAAGGGAAAAAGTATTGGAAAACCGCATGAATATTATTTAAAAATAGAAGTACAGGATAATGGTATTGGCTTCGATCCTATTTATGAGGAAAAGATTTTTGAAGTATTCCAACGCCTATATTCCAAAAATCAGTATGAGGGCACTGGAATAGGTTTAGCCATTTGTAAAAAAATAATGCAATTGCATAATGGCTTAATCTCGGCAAAAGGGTATCCAGATGAAGGGGCTTTATTTGTGCTTTATTTCCCATTGTAAAACATTGGGTTAAAAAAAATGCACCAAGCCACATACTTGGTGCAATGTGGCAAAATCATTTGCCTATATGATAGATTTGTGATTTTAGGGCGATTTTCACATACCCTTCAGTATAATGACTTTTTTGAGTACACTCAATGGCTCTTTTCAGATTTAAATGAAAGAGCAAAGCCTAACGACTTTGCTCAAAAATCATATCAAATACTCGTAAATATTAAGTCTGTTTTATGACAATAGTCCGTGCAAAACACCGGAAACAAGCTTAAAAAATAGCGCCGAAATTAATAGCGTTAACGACTTTTGGGTGAAATATGTCAAACTCAGCGTCTAAGCTGAGTTGCTTTAATAAAACTTGGACAATACGGGTATTATAAGCCTTTCTAGTCAGAGCGTTCATTGAGGTTATGGTTGGGTCATTCAATTTTAAGAGTTGAATGAGATTTAAAGCGGATAAAGCTAAATTAAAATGAAAATCTAATTTTTGTTCATCCCTCGCTTGACAGTGATTTAATCCTGTAAATTGTTTGGCATCCCGAAAAAGGAACTCAATTTGAAAGCGCAATTGATAAAAAGTCAAAATTTGTAAAGCCTCTTGTTCCAAATCAGTCGAAGCCAGTAAAATGTACTTATTCGTTTTGGTATTAATAACCAATGCTACGGATAACCAAGAGTCAAATTGAGGACTATAACAAATACGATGATAGACGTTGAGATAAGAATATTTAGCATCTTTTCCCTTGAAATGCCATTTGGAGAGGTCATCATAAACGGCTTTGCCTTCATATTTAGGTTTTGCCCCTCGCTTTTGTACGTGCTGCCCTTCAAATCTAAATTTGAGATTAGCATCGGGACGAAGTTTGGTAATCAGATGTTTATTCACACTCAGTAAAGCCTTGATAAATTTGACTTTGGCATAAAAACCATCAGCGACAAAATATTTAACCATTTTGAGTTGTGGTAAACAATCCAAAATTTGCTCAATATAGAAATCAAGCCGCGTGTAATCACCCTCTCCTTTGGTTTTTAACTGAGGGGGTGTTTGAGTAACATCCAAAGTCCAAGCATTTGCAGTAGCAACATCAATGAGGGCTAAAACGCTAATTTCTAAGCCTTTTTTAGCATTACCCGCACAAGATGACCAAAACTTATCCAGACCAAAGGTGTGTTTGCCACTTTTGGGGATAAAACTGCAATCAACGGCGGCTATAACGCAACCCGATGAACCCACTTGGGCACAGTTTATCATGGCATTATTAAAACCCAACCAGTCAAAGAACTGCGAAAAACGACGACGAAACGTACTTTCATCGTAAGGGCTGTATCGAGATAAGTTCTCGAAATTTACCCGACCTTGTATCGAAAACAATAACTCAAAGAGTTCTGTAAAAAATTTAATCTCAGGCTTGTTTGTTATGCCTAGATTTACGAATATTGCAACGAGTATGATTTCTATGCTCATATAGTCGTGAAGTTGTGGTATGGTAACCTACTTTACGACTTTTTTTTTAATTCTAATAATCTGTCCAAAAATTGCACGGACTATTGTTATGATTATATGCTCTTTTTGTCCCGAGCAATCACGATAATACCACCCACAAGCAGAACCACGCCTAAGATAGGAGACCAACTCACGGGATTCTTTTTTTCTTTGCTGATTTCGAGCGGACCCAAATCCACTACTTTTTCTTTTGTTACGAAACTAAACCCAGTATATACCATCATAATGATACCGAGAACTGCGAGAACATAGCCAAATGATTTCATTTTTCGTTTTTTTTGAATGTGAATGAAAAGTGTACAATATAATAATAGGCAATAGGCATTTTAATCGTTTTTACGATGCGCATTGTCCAATCAAGAACCATAGGAGAAAGAAAATTAACACCGTGCTCAAACAGCCACCGCCCAATTTAGAAGCGCCATAGCCAGCTAATAATCCTTTGAATAAGTTATTCATGATATTTGTTTGATTTATAATATTTGATTAAAATTTTCACTACTGAGTGTTTTTGGGTGATATTATGAATTATAAAAAGATATGCCATTCCGATAATACCCAAATTGGGGAATTTATTCTCTGCTTTTTTGGAAACTGCCCGTTATGTGGGGAAATAAATGCTCGTTTTGTAACACTGTATTTAGGGATTATTCCCATGAAAAAACGACACCCTGCTGGTTTGAAACAATAATGTCGTTTTTTTAAAAAAATTATT
>JANPHO010000246.1:0-2137 GCA_031424515.1 Saprospiraceae bacterium | reverse complement strand
ATATCTTCAGGATTTATATCCAATAATCCATTACCCCTCAGTCTTTGGTCGCCCCAATAATCATTGTTTCTTACTTCTCCATCGCGAATAGGTACACCATCTAATACAATAAGCGGCTGGCTACGCCCTGTGATAGAGTTAACACCTCTAATATTGATATTGACGGCACTTGTGGCACCACCTGGAGTTGCCGCAATTCTTACCCCGGCGGCTTTTCCGTACATGGCAGTTGCCAAATTTGGCGTACCTGTGTTGGTGAGGTCTTCTGCTTTTATAGTGCTACTGGCGTAGCCTAAAGCCCGTTGTTGCTTAGATTGCCCCAAAGCAGTTACAACAAATTCCGTGAGATTTTTAGTATCATCACTGAGTGTTACAGAAATATCACTCTGATCAGCAGCTACTTCCGTTGGTGCTTTTCCAACAAAACTAATAACTAATGTTGCCCCTTGTTTTACTTTCATTGAAAACGTGCCGTCGTCATTGGTAAGCACTGCATTTTGAGTGCCTTTTTCCATAACTGTTGCAGATATGATTGGGTCGCCATTTGATTCTTTTACAGTACCTTTTACTGTAATATCCGCTTGGGCAAAAGCAGCGTGCTGCATGACCAAAAAAGCGCCCGTCAGAAAAATGTAGATAAACTTCTTCATTCTGTGGAGGATTTTGATTGTTAAAAATTGATTGTGACTTGTACTATTTATTACTATAAACTAAACTTTCATCCATTTCAAAGACGCCCCGCTTGCGGTCTTTTATTTTCTCAAAATTTTCCATTACCAAAGTAGCAGCTCCTATCAATTCTGCTTTGTAACCCAAATTTGATACTTCAATAGTCGTGTTATGGGCAAGCCTTGGAATACAATACTCATTTAACGCTTGCTGGATGGGTGCTTGCCAAATTTTACCCGCTTTGGAGCCCCTTCCGCTCAATACAATTAATTTAGGATTGAGCAGATGAATCAAAATAGCAACGCCTCTACCTATTTTAAAACCTATTTCAGAAAGCAACTCAACGGCAAACTGATCGCCCTCTAATGCCGATTTAATGATATAATCGTTCGCTTCTTCTGCACTTTCAAAGGGCATTCCTGCCAATGTAGATACTTTTCCCTCGGCTAACCCTTCTTTTGCTTTTTCTATCAGTACCAACAGAGATGTCTCCGTTTCAAGGCAGCCGTGTTTACCACAACTGCATATTTTTCTATTCGTGAAAACAGGAATGTGACTGAATTCACCCGCAAAACCATTCTCTCCCCTGTAAAGCGCATTGTCCAGAATGAGCCCTAAACCTACCCCCCACCCCATATTAATAACCAAAACATTCCTTTTACCCACAGCCGCGCCAAAACGCAATTCAGCCAAAGCTATCAAACTTGAATCATTGTCAATAAAAACGGGCAACCCAACCGTTTCTGAAATATACTGAGTGATGCTGCTTTCTGATGTCTGCAAAAATGAGTAATTAATCCCCTTTTCAACATCAATAAAGCCCGGCATGGCTACTCCTATACCCACAATTCTATCTTTACTAACCGGTGCCTGAGATATAAAAGCATCTATTGCGTCCGTTAAAAGGCTCAAGGCCCGAGCATTTTTAGTGAGCGGAAGGTCTATTCTTTGTACTTCGCCTATTAAGTTATTTTTCATATCCATCAAGGCAATTCGAGTAATTAATTGATCCATCGATACCGCAACTATATATTGAATATCAGGCTTAATCGAATACACCAGTGGTCTTCTTCCTCCAGTAGAGGGTGCAAATCCCGTTTCCACCACCTTGCCTTCATCCGTTAATTCACCAATCAATTTTGTAATCAGCGGCAGGCTTTTATCCATTGATTCACATATGTCGGCGCATGACAAGGATTTTGAAAAATAGAATAACTTTAAAATGCTCCTTTTATACACGCTTTTCTTGTCTGCCATAGTTTTGAATTAATTTGATTAAAAATAGACCGAACAAAACACCGTAACAGCAATAATTAAGATTGACTCTTTTTCAATAGAAATTGCTCACAGATGAACTTGATATTGATTTGAGTTTTCATCTACAAAGTTTTTTTGTTCGGTCTAAAAGATAACTAAACTACAAGAATAAGCAAATGTAAAAATCTTTTTCATTTTTTTATAAAAGTAT
>JANPHO010000245.1:0-17406 GCA_031424515.1 Saprospiraceae bacterium | reverse complement strand
ATTTTTTATAAAACAAAGTTAGATACTCAACTACGCAAAGTATTTGCGTAGTTGAAAATATTTTGTAAATTTGTTTAAAAATATTTTAAATAGCTGATTATCAATTGTTTATGAGGCTATTTTTTTTATTAAAAATTAACTACGCAAAATGATTGCGTAGTTAAAATAATTTAAGAGTGGGCATAATTAAAATATCCCTATTACGCGCAGTTGAACCACGAATTTTACGAATTTAAGGATTACACGAATTTAGATGTTGACATTATTTAATCTAATTTCACTAATTAAATTGCCCTTAAGGGCAATTATTCGTCTCATTCGTTAAAATTGTGTCAACATCTAAATTCGTGTAATCCTTAAATTCGTAAAATTCGTGGTTGCCTTTATCTTTAATGGGCATTTATGCCTACCTCTCAGTTAAAATAATTCGCGCTTCAAGAATGCCTAAAAATAAATTAGCTCTACTCCGTTTTAAAACGATAGACCAATGCCTCAGAAATAAATACCGAAAATGGACTTTAGAGGATTTGGTACAAGCCGTTTCTGATGCCCTTTATGAATACGAAGGTATTGATTCGGGTGTTTCCACGCGCACCATTCAATTGGATATTCAGAATATGCGGAGCGATAAATTGGGTTATAATGCACCGATTATCGTAACGGATAGAAAGTTTTATTCTTATGAAGATAAAAATTACAGCATCACCAATGCCAATATCAGCCCACAGGATTTGGATAAACTGAATGATGTGGTGAAAGTGCTCAATCAGTTCAAAGGCTTCACTTATTTCGAGGATTTGAGTGAAATGATTGGTAAATTGGAGCTTAAAATCATCAAGCAAAAGAACGAACAACGGAGCTTTTTAGAGTTTGAAAAGAACGAATTACTGAAGGGGTTGGAGTGGATTGATTTTTTATTAAAAGCCGTAAAAAATGAACACGTTTTAGACATCAAATACCAATCTTTTAAAGCAAAAACGGCTTCAATCATCACCGTTCATCCGTATTTGCTCAAAGAATTTCGCAATCGCTGGTTTCTTTTATGCCGCAATAATAAGCGAAAAGTCGTCATGATTTTGGCTTTAGATAGGATGAAAAGTATTGAAATTAACGCCATTGAACCGTTCATAGAAGCCCACGATTTTGATGTTTCTACATTTTTCAATGATGTCATTGGTGTGACTAAAACGCTCAATCAAAAAACGCAAAAAGTGGTATTGAAAGCCATAAAAAGAATGGCACCTTATATCATCACAAAGCCTTTGCACACTTCTCAAACCATTTTAAAAGAAGATGAAACAGGCATTATTTTCAGCTTAGATGTCATTGTAAATATGGAATTGGAGCGTGAAATTTTAGGATTCGGTGAAACTGTGAAAGTGCTTTCGCCAAAATCATTGAAAAATATCCTTTTAAAAAGGATGGAGTGGATGGTTAAGCAGTATGAAAGCACTAAAAAATAGTTGATTTTTATAGCGATACTGAGGGGGGAATTTCAGTTGTAAGAAAAAATATTTATTCTATTTTTCATAAGGGATAAGTTCTATACTATTATCAAGTATCAAAGATGTCCCTTTTCGTATTAAATCTTCTTGCTTAGGTTGAATATAATGGATTTTCATAAATGAGCGTTCTGGCACTTGTACGATAATTTCTGCTCCAATTTTAACATTCTTTTCATCTATTTTAAATGAAATTTCATCAAAACTGGACGTTGCACCTATAAAAATTAAATTTTGACCTTTAAAAGATGACACAGGAATTTTTACAAATTTAATATCGTATGGGTAAACATTTTCATAAGAATACATTTTATAACTGGTGTCTATTTGAGATTTGAACCACAGTCCTCTAAAAGCATCAATATTTTGTCCTTTTGTCGAGACTAAGCGAATAGTTACGTTATTGGTTGGGGTATCTTTCTTCAATATGTTAAATTTATATTGAAGGGGTTTTATTTTTTCATAATTTAAAACTAACCTATCTTTAAATTTTTTATAAGTTCCTTTGCCGAGCCATCTTTGACCATCATCGGTGTCATATTGAAATTCAAATGTTTTATTTGAATAAAAAACAAATTGATTACTAAATAAATTACCATATTTTTGACGATAAACTAATGAGTCTTGCGCTTTGGCTGAATTATTAATGAAAATAGTAATGAACAGTAATTTGAATAGAATTTTCATTGAATAGTGCTTTTATAGAATGAATTGATTTTAAATACTTTACTTAACTATATCAAATAATTATCCAAAATGTACCGTATTGCTCTCAATAAACTGAATCAGTCGTCGTATTCGGGCTTTTTCATAAAAATTGAAACTAAGTTTAGAAAGGGGCATCGCCCTGATTCCGAGAATCGGAACGGTAGAAATATCGAGATGTTTAGAATTTTGTCGCGGCAGAGCCGCAAAATATTTAATTCTTATGCGGCTCTGCCTCGACCGATTCTTAATATTTCTGGTATTACTACCGTTCCGATTCTTGGAATCGGGGCGATGCCCCTTTGTAAAGCGTTATTAAGTTCTTTAGTAAAAAACCGATTTGTTATGTACCCAAAGTAGTAATAAGTGTCAGTATTATCTTGTTGGATTGATAATAGTGTATCCATTGTCGCTATAAATTAAAAAATTTCCGTTTTTTATTCCCTTCAAACCAGGTGAATAGTCTCCAAATTTTATGACTTCATTTTTATTTTTATCCCACGAAAAAAAGCTTCTTTTGTCGTGATAGCTCGAATGAAAAAGTATTTTGTCAGCGGTACTTGAAATGGCTGATGTCCCAGAAAAGTCACTTGGTGTTTCAAAACTTTCGATTTTGAATGTGTCAAGATTAAGCTCAAACACTTTTAGGTCAGTATATGCGTAAAACAAAACGCTGTTAGTTCCATGCTTGCATATACAATAACAGTCAGCAATTAGCAAATCACCTAAACTTGAATTTACTCCAAATATCTGTTGTCCTTCAAAGTTAAAAACAGCAAGTCCATCACCACTTGGTCCATCACCTCCGAATATACCTTCGTCAAAATAAGTTATTACAATTTTATCTCTACAGATTAGAATGTCTTCTATTCCACCACCCGCAAAAAACGATTTTACCAATTGTCCTTTGAAATTGAAGATATATCCATTATCGTTTTTTTCTGTCCGACAATCAGCAATAAAAAAGAACTCCTTATCAAGCCTTCGAATAATCGGAATGCGAATTTCGGTATCAATCTCGATATTATGATCGTTCGTTATAACTGTTTTGTTATCAGTTAATGCAATATAATTTCCTTTCTCATCAGCGTCAAGGTTCAAGATTTTACCTTTCCCTACATCAATATATGTTGTCAGTTCCGTCATTTTTGTTATTTTTGATAAGTTCGGAAATCTACTATAAAATACTTTCAAAACTCCGATTTCTCTTTTTTAAATAATAATGCCACATCAAAAAAAGAGCAGTTGTGCGATATGGCTGCCATTTTTCAACAATAGATGCGACGTCTTCTTTTGTATCCACTAATTTCAATTCCTTAACGGTATTCAATGCGGCAATATCTCCCAGCGGAAATAAATCTGGTGACTGCAAGCACATAATCAAATACACCTCAGCTGTCCAATGACCGATGCCTTTTATGGCGGTTAAAACGCTTTTAACATCTTCTGTGGATAACTTGTGTAAAAGATCAAAATCTAATGTATTATTTAATACTGCTTTTGATAACTCTCTCAAATAAACAGATTTTTGCCGACTGATGTAACACGCCCGTAATTCAGTATCCGAAAAATTGAGAATATACTGAGGGGTCAATTCAGAGGCATCGCCTTTCAGCTTTCGATAAGCTGTATTGGCTGACTCTAATGAAACTTGCTGCTCCAAGATAATCCTTACTAAAGTCTCAAATCCTTGCGGGCGTGACCAATTAGGCGGTAAACCATATTTTTCAATAATATTATCGAAAATAGGGTCTATTTCACACAAATATTGAATGGCAACATCGTTAATGATAGGCATCATCACTGTTTAAAATGGGTTTTAAATAAGCCGTTTGAGTAGGTAAAACATGTATTTTAACACTTTTATTTGGGTATAACCAAGTTTTGTAGAAAACTATTTAAAAACGCGCATAAAATTTTGGAGTTCTAATGTGTACCACAATTACGTGTATGTAACCACGAATTTTACGAATTTACGAATTTTACCAATCTACGTGTTGACGATTTAAGCGAATTTTACTAATAAATTGCCCTGAAGGGCAATTTTGGTGACATTTGACTTAATTTGTGGTCAACACGTAGATTGGTAAAATTCGTAAATTCGTAAAATTCGTGGTTACATACACGTAATTGTGGCGTAAATATGAGTTTTAGATAGTTTTCTACAATTCTTGGTTACACCCCTTTTATTTTGTGTTTTTTTAATATTACTGTACCTACCTGCGGAAGGCAGGTAGGTACAGTAATATTTAATTTTAAAATGAAATGGTGCAACTCCCGTCGCACCACTTTTAACTTTTAGTTTTTCACTTTTCACTTAATCCCCTTTCCCGCCAAATCCAAGAAAAAGGCATACTCTTTAGCCGTTTCTTTATAGCGTTCAAAACGACCTGATGCGCCACCGTGTCCTGTATCCATATTGCAATACATGTAGAGTGGGTTTTTATTCGTTTTCATATCACGCAATTTGGCAACCCATTTGGCAGGTTCCCAATATTGCACTTGCGAATCGTGCAAACCCGTGGTGACGAGCATGGCAGGGTAGGCTTTGGCTTCCACATTGTCGTAAGGCGAATACGATTTCATGTAATGGTAATAGGTTTCATCTTTTGGATTGCCCCACTCATCAAATTCGCCCGTGGTGAGAGGTATGCTTTCGTCGAGCATAGTCGTGACGACATCTACAAAAGGGACTTGTGCAATGACTCCTTTCCATATCTCAGGTTTCATATTTATCACGGCACCAATGAGCAAACCGCCCGCCGAACCGCCTTGACCGAATAACATGTCGGGCGTGGTGTACCCCTCAGTAATGAGGTGCTCGCCGCAAGCGATGAAGTCAGTGAAAGTATTTTTCTTTTTTAAAAATTTACCATCTTCGTACCATTGGCGACCGAGTTCTTGACCGCCACGGATGTGTGCAATGGCGAATACAAAACCTCTATCCAAAAGGCTCAAACGAGCCGATGAAAAATAAGGGTCAATCGAGTGCCCATACGAACCATAACCGTATAGTAAAAGTGGTGCTTTTTCGCCTTTTTTTACCATATTTTTATTGTAAACCAATGAAATAGGCACTTTTACACCATCCGCAGCGGTGGCGTAAAGACGCTCAGCTTGGTAATTTTCGGTTTTGAAAGTGTCATCTATGACGTCTTCTTGTTTTAATAAAGTCCATTCTTTGGTTGCCATATTAAAATCATAAACCGAACTTGGCGTCGTCAAACTCGTGTACCCCAATCGCAAATCAATGGATTCATAATCAGGATTCAAGCCCGTATATGCCATAAAAACTTCCTCTTTAAATGGAATATAATACGCCTCATGACTTTTGGTTGAAAGCACTTGAAGTTGCGTCAAACCATTATTTCGCTCGCTTAAAACGAGGTAATCTTTAAAAATATCCAAACCCTCTAAAAGGGTATCGGGGCGATGCGGTACTAAATCTTTCCAATTGTCACGGGTGGTAGCCCCCCCCTCAGTACAAGTCATCAATTTGAAGTTTTGAGCATCCCAATTAGTGACAATGTAGAAGGTATCGCCGGCATGATTTACCGAGAATTCGTGCTTGCGTTCACGGGCTTCAAACATCCGAAACTCACCATTCGGATTGTCGGCTTCAAGCAAACGATATTCGTTGGAAAGTGTTGAGTATGAACCAATTATGATATATTTCTCAGACTTTGTTTTATACACAAAGCAGCCATAAGTTTCATCCGTTTCATGCCAAATACACTCATCGAGTGAAGGGTCAGTACCAATGGTATGTTTAAAAATTTTGAATGAACGCAGCGATTCATCTTTACGGTTATAAAATACCGTTTTATTATCATTTGCCCACACGCAACTGCCCGTAGTGTTTTCTAAAGTCTCGGTTAAAACTTCACCCGTTGCCAAATTTTTAAAGAAAATAGTATAAATTCGGCGACTCACTGTGTCCACACCATACGCCAACCATTTATTATCGGGTGAAACGGCACGCCCACCAATAGCATAATATGTATGACCTTTCGCTAACTCTGGTACATTGAGCATGGTTTCCTCATCAGCTTCCAAAGTGCCTTTTTTACGGCTGTGAATCGGGTATTCATGCCCCTCTTCGTAGCGTGTAATATAAAAATAGCCATTGTATTTGTAAGGCACAGTCATATCTGTTTGAGCAAAACGAGAGACAATTTCTTTGTATAATTTCTCTTGAAGAGGCTTAGTGTGTGCCATTTGCTCATCCAAATACGCATTTTCAGCATTTAAATAATCAATAACCTCTTGGTTTTCACGTTCATTGAGCCAATAATAATTATCAATGCGGGTATCGCCATGCGTGGTAAGTTCTTTCGGTACTTTTCGAGCAATCGGTTGTGAGAGCATATAATGAGTTATTTTATTTTAAAAATTAAAATTTGAGGGGCAAAATTAAGTTTTTTTTTGATTAGTTGTGGATGAAAAGACAGGCTTCAACGCATAGAAAAAATTATTGGATAATTTAAAAATAATCCTCCCATCTTCTCACATTTTCCAAATTCCCCCCTTTGTATAGTTAAAACTGAATTTCTTCATTTTAAATTCCTTTAACTATGCAACTACGTTTTATAATCCTACCCATGCTCATTTTATGCTTTTTAAAAATAAAGGCACAAGATATTTTACAACAAAAAATTGATTCAAAAATTGAACATGTTACTGTCTTTTTAAATGGTGCTCAAGTGGCACGAACTTCTAGCGCATCTTTTCCAAAAGGAAAATCGGAGCTCATACTGAGGGGCCTCACGCCCAATCTTGATTTGCAAAGTATAACGGTAAAAGGCGATGGGGATTTTACGATAATGTCTGTAAAACCACAAATGAACTTTTTAGAAGAGCAGAAACGAAAAGATACCATTGGCTCTTTAGAAAATCAGCGTGAATTGCTTTGGGATTTGATGCTCAAGGATTCTGCTGAAATACTGGTAATGCAAAGTGAGGAAGATTTATTGAATCGCAATAGAGTGCAGGTTCTGGGAATACAACAAACAGCGACAAAAACCGAAGATTTAACCAATTTGATTGATTTTCAACGAAAAAGATTGAAAGAAATCTATGAACGTAAATTTCAATTAAAGAAAATAACCAATCAGCGGTGGGAAGAAATTCGTAAAATTCAGGCTCAAATCAAAGAATTGAATACTCGAAAAAACACCACAACGGCAGAGATTGTTATAACCGTTTTCGCTAAAAACACGTCTATCAATAACGCAAAATTTCAAATAGAATACATTGTTCCCAATACAAATTGGTATCCTACTTATGATATTCGAGTGCAAAATACGCAAGAACCTATGTTGACTCAAATGAAAGCTAAAGTGCGTCAAAACTCTGGCGAGGATTGGCGAGAGGTAAAATTAACCCTTTCAACAGGCGAACCTAAGCGTACTGGCGTGAAACCTGAATTGGGCGTTTGGTTTTTGGGAAGCTATGGATATGGCTCGTTTTGGGGTCAATCCATGAATTTGCAAGAGGATTTGTCAAAGGCGAAAGATGCATTATCTAAAAATACCGTTCAAGGCATTGTGAGAGATGAAGAGACTGGCGAACCTTTAATCGGGGCGAGTGTCATTATTCAAGGTACTTCAAAAGGTACTATCACAGACATAGATGGGCGATTTGCAATTGATATACCTTTTAATACCACTTCCCCTTTGAGTATTAGTTATACAGGCTATGAAAATATAATGACTCCTGTGAAATTAGGTTCATTTCTGGAGTTAAACTTGAAGGGCGGTTCACTCTTAAATGAGGTCGTTGTAACAGGTTATGGCGTGTCAAAAAAGGCTGATATGACGGGTGCCGTTTCAACAATAACTTCTCAAGAACTAAGTGGTAGGGCGGCAGGGGTTTCAGTGGGCAGCACAAGCAATATCAGAATTAGAGGAGCGAGTTCTTATTATAAAAACGAATCGCTACCCCTCAATATAAAGGAGGAACAAAAGCCAACAACCACTTCTTTTGATATTGAATTGCCCTATTCGATTCCTACCAATGGTAAAGAATATCAAGTGGATATAAAAGAGGTGAATTTGGCTGCGACTTACAAATACGCCTGTGCGCCTAAGTTGGATAATGACGCCTTTTTGACCGCCGAAGTGCTTGATTGGGAAAAATACAACCTCTTGGAAGGTGAAGCCAATTTGTATTTAGAAGGCACTTACCTCGGTAAATCCCTTTTAAAAACAAACTCTACTGACGATACCTTAAAAATATCACTCGGTAGAGATAAAAATGTGGTGATAAAACGTACTAAATTGAAGGAATTCGGCAAAAATAAAATTCTTTCTAACAAACGCCAAGAGTCGCGAAGCTTTGAGATTGTTCTAAAAAATAAGAAAAGTTATCCCCTCAGTATTGTCATTGAAGAGCAAATACCTATCTCAAAAGATAAGCGTATTGATATTACGCACAAAGCCGAAGGTGCTCAGATTGACGCTGAAAAAGGTCGCCTCACATGGAAAGTTACTCTAAATCCCTCAGAGGATAAGAAACTGACTTTTTCTTATATGGTTGTCTATCCAGAAAGTTGGAATGTGAATTTGGAGTGATTTTTATATGGGATACCCCTCAGTAAAAAAAACTTTGAATGGGTGCTAAAGGCTATTTTATTAAAAATTCAAATACAAACCCGAAAACAACAAAGGCTTTCGGGTTTGTGTTTATAAATGCCTACCCCTCAGTATTTTAAAATTTTTACGAATGTTTTAATTAAAAATCAAGCCCCCAAGCACTCAAACACCATTCTATAAAAATCGGGATGCGATTGCCACGTTTGTCCTGTGACGTAACGGCCATCTTTGACGGCTTCTTTTTTACCATCGAATGTACCGCCGCAAGATTCTACCTCAAAGCGAACATTTTCGTAACAAGTGAGGGTTTTACCTTTCACTAAACCCGCCGCAACCAATATCTGAATGCCATGACAAATGGAGAATATATATTTTTCACTTTTATCAAATTCGTGCACAATGCGTATCACATCTTTATTGTGGCGTAAAAACTCAGGCGCTCGACCACCTAACAGTAATATTGCTGTGTAATCTTTCGCTTTTACATCCGAAAAAGCAATGTCTGAAGGGACGATATAACCCGGTTTTTCGATATAAGTATCCCATCCCGGTTCAAAATCGTGGATGACCAGATTGAGCCTTTTTATGCTGGGTGCAGCAATGACGGATTGATAACCTGCTTCTTCAAAACGGTGTTTGGCATAAAGGCACTCGTAGCTTTCGCCCGCATCACCTGTAATGATGAGTATTTTTTCTTTTTTAGGCATAATTTGAGTTTTATATTTTCAATGGGGTTGAAAATACAAAACTATATGCATTACAAGTTAAAAATACAGCCAAGTTTTTAGCGCTCAATATGTTTTTTATTGCTTTTTAAATTTCAAAGCTTCCAAGTCAGCAACATCTTCTATGGGTACTGTCACCGTGGCATTATCGCAACCTTGACAAGTACAGGCTTGGCAGACGGCACTGTTCCCGCAATCAGTTTTTATGCTAAGGCTAATGACTTGTATGCCTTTTTCAATTAAAAACTTTTTCAAAGTGCCTTCTTTATCGTTGGCGTAATTGGCATTGGTCATCCAAGGGTCAGCACATTGGGTCATTTGGTAAGTCATGACTACGGAGTTGTTGTTAATGGTAGTCTTTTCACAGGCAAAAAATGCCAAAGCAAGGAATAAAATAATCAACTTTTTCATTGTCTTCAATTTTAATTTTTCTTTTATAGACGGGTCACTACAAGAGATTGGTTGGGTTGGGCTTTAAAAATTCGCAAATTAAGGCTTCACATATTCCAATTTTACGGGCTTAAAACCCGCTGTTGTGAATTTATTACTGAGGGGGTTGGTTTGTAGCAATTCCAGTATTTTCCTTTTCATGTGTCGATTAGCCACCGAATGACCATGCCATTGTTTCGGAATGCACGAGGTGCTGGCGTCCATCAATCCACCTTTTTGACTCATCATGGATACTACGCCATCGTGCGTATCATCTTCGCAATTTTCATTTTTAAAAATGGTGTAATAGGATTTGGCAAAACTGCTTCTGAGCACGAATTTAGGCGGTATGCTGCTGCTACAAATGGAGTGACAAGGGACTGTATTAAGGGTTGCACTTTCTCCATTCAGTAGGCTATCAATAGCCAAGCTGCCCACTTGTAAGTCCTTGACTGCCTGTGAGTTAGGGTCAGGAATGACTGAAAGTAGGTTGATTTTTTTACTGCCAAAATGCCTAATTTTATCTATTAAAATCCGATTATTGGAGTCTCTCACAAAATTAGCCACCGGCGAACCCGAATGAGGGGTATTGCAGGTGATGAGGCGATTCACGTCTTTGCGCTCATTACCCACGCCTTGAACATACAGGCGTGACATGATGCCACCCATACTATGCCCGACTAAGTCCACTTTGCTCGTTAAAACCATATTTTTTTCCATTAAGCCCAATAGTGAATCTATGGCTTTGGGCACCACATTTCTATTCCTTGCAAAGCCCAAACTATCGGTATAATTGAAAGAGTTGAGTTGGAATTTTTTATACTTTTTACGTTTTAAAAAGAAATTTAACGCCCTAAATTCTTTACGGCTACTATTCAAACCATGCACCATCACAACACCTGGTTGAATAATTTTCATTGAAAAATTTGCTAACGTGGTAGCTGAATCTGCCCCCTTAGTATAAACCTCAAAATCCACGGTTTTAGGCGATGCTGAATCTTTAAATAGGGGATGAGTATAGTGAAAAATGCCCTTTTTACTATTAAAACTATCCATTTCAAGGCTACCTATGCGTTCTTTCGAAAGTGTGGAGGTGAGGGCAGGCGCGATTCTTATTTTAAAATCGGCGAAAAAAGGCACATTAGCTGTATCTATATTTTCCAATTTTAAAACGGTCAAGTGTTCAGAACCATCTGCTGCAACGAGGGTTTTTAGATGGATAATATGCTTTTTTTTATGTTTTTTTTGAGGAGATTCGGTAGCAAATAATTGCCTATCTTGTATGTTCAAAATGGTGTCATGCACCAACTTATCTTTTTTTAAAATGGATAATTTCAAAGAGGCAGGCGGCTTTGTGGATTGTGCAAATATGGATTGATTAAAAGAAAAAAGTAAAAATGTTAAAACAGATAAGTTGACAGTGAGGGTGAATATTTTCATGTAAATTTCTCTAATTGATTGGCTCTAAAAGCCAATGAAAAGTCTTTTTAAAAAGGAAAATAGGATATGCATATTTGCAGCTAAAAACCTTTTTTGAGGTAAAAAAGTTCCTTTTTACCGTTTTTTCATTTTTTAAAATGCAAAATACACATAAAAAAAACGCTCGCAACCTTGTTTCTATGGGTTGCGAGCATCAATAAATATCAAATAAACACAATATATCATGGTAACAAGACACGGTCAATTACATGTACAACGCCATTTGTGGTTTGCACATCAGGAATCACCATATTAGCAACCACCGAATTTCCTTTTCCTTTTATAGTTAAAACACCATTATTAAAAGCACCAATTGTGAGGGCAGTACCGCCAAGTGGTGTAATATTGCCACCGTTCATTTCAGATGTAAATTTGCCCGAATCATTCACAACGTGGTTCAATAGTACCTGTTTTACCGTTTCTTTTGGCAATTTACGAATGTCCGCAGGGACATTCAGTGGCACACCTAACAATACACCGAGGTCTTTAAATGCTTGGTCGGAGGGTGCAAATACGGTAAAAGACGGACTGCCAGCCGATGCCGTTAAAGCACCCGCCAAATCAGCGTACAAAACAGCTTCCACTAAAAATGACAACTCCGGAGACGTGAAAACTTTAGAATCCCGTAAAGCCAAAGCCGACTGCACGATATCACCACCTGTTGCTAACAACACTTTATCTATCACGTGTACTGTTCCATTGGACGCTGAAACATCGGTTGCCAATATTTTTGAGCCATTGATGTATTTATCTGACCCCCTCAGTATAAAACGTCTTTTTATTGTTAAAGCAGATGTAGAAGAGCCTCCTGCAGTGATTGAACTGCCCGCAAGATTGCCATTTGAAACATGGTATAAAAGTGTGTTAGTTAAAAACGGTACTTGCAAAACGCCCAGGTCTCCCTCATCTTTTAAGCCCAAACGAGCGAATGCATCGTTGGTAGGAGCGAAAACGGTGTAATTTCCAGAAGGATCACCCGGGTTTTTATTAGATAATACTACCGCAACGCCGCCTCTGATGGCTGCACCCTCAAGTGTCGCGAAGTCAGGACTTGCTACGGCAATGGCAGCGATAGTAGGCGTTTCATTTTCATAATCTTTGCTGCAACTGTTGAGTGAAGACAAAGCAATAGCTGCCGCGATGATTGCGGTAAAGAACTTTATATTTTTCATTTTTATCTTATTTTTAAATTTGTGAAAGCAGTTTTTTAAAAGAAAAAATAGTTTTGTGTTGAAGTGTAATTGGCATTTTTTAACAGAAATAAAAAGGGCTTTTAAATACTTTTTAAAATCTATTAAGCCTATTATTTAAAAGTTATGTGAAATAATTTGTACGCTTGAAACCGATATAAAACCTTGATAATCAATATTATATGCTAAATATTATTTTTTAAAAAGAAAAAATAGCTGAACCATAAATGCTCGTAGATTTGCCTAAATTACGACCATCTATGTAAACACTGCCGCCACCTGAAAGACCAAAACCACCGTAAACGGGAACAAATGCATTGATACCGACACGTGTTGCATTCACTCTGGTAGATGGAAAAAATCCTTGAAAACCTTCCGCTAAAATATCGGTGCCACCCATCGAAACTTGATTCGCGATGTAGGCATCCACGTAGTAATTATTAGCCAAACCTACCTTGAATTCACTTACAAGTGCATTCGGTACTTCCCCATTTTTGACATTGTAACCAACTTGACCACTGGTAAAAAAGCCTGAGTTGTTCTTATATAAAGCCACCGCCATCGCATTGATGCTCGTTGCTCTATTGCCGATTGCGAGGATTGATTGCAAACCTTCATTGACTTTATAATCGCCAACGGGTGTTTGAATACCCAATGCACCGACGAGATTCAAATTGCCATCAGCCATTGCACTGCTAAAAGCATTGTATTTCAAATAAGCTGAAACATCTTGCAAACCTTCTCTTTTATTTTCAAAATTAAGGTTTTTTAAAACCTGCGGGCTTGCTGAACCTTCAGCTGACACGTAAGGCAGATTGACCACTAAATTCAATTTATCAGTGATGCCATAAGTGCCATAAAATGACGTACTTCTAATCGTCACATTATTGAAAATTGGGACGCCGTTGACTTTTTTAGGGACTAAATACACTTCGTCGTAATACTCATAATTTTGGGAAATGACAAGGCTACCGTTGCCTTTGTTTTGCATAAAGCCGCTGATGGGGCTTTGCGCTTTTACTAAACCGATCGAACACAAGAACGATAACAGGAGTAAAATTTTAGGTGATTTCATGGATGCGATTTTTTAAATGAACAGTAATTAAGTTTAAAAAAGAAGCGCTCGATTGGCTTCATTGAACCTACTTACGTGTGGTGAGCTCTACTCGGTTTTTCTAAAATAAAAAAAAAGTATAGATATTTTTTAATTGTGTTTTTGAAGATGCGTTCAGTGTGACAAATAATAAGCAAAGGTGGGAATCACAAGTGAAGGGCACCGATATTCTCATTAGAATATATCGGTGCCCTGCGACTCTAACTATCTTGATAGTTCTATTTAAAAGATAGGTAATTGCTTAGCTACACAGTCGCTTACGCTCCGGTTAGCCACTGATTACACTGAACCCGACTGATTTATAAGTGGTTTTTTAAAAATCAGTGTAAAATCAGTCAATATCTGTAAAGTCAGTGGCTAACCGGAGCATAAGCGACTATCTGACTAAGTAATTAAAATGATGGAATCCTATTTTCTCGGAATGGTATAAATTTCCTCTTGGCGTCCGTCAATATATCTGAATGTTTTACCGTCATAAAAACCATCTTGCTCGAGCATGATGCGGATGATTTTATTGTTCCATTCGGGAATTGCCACCGATGCATTCAGCTCAATGGAGTAAGCGGTATTCGGAAACATTGGATAATCACCCGGTCCCGGTATCCCTTTTTGATTGTCCCACATACCGATAGTGGGTCCCGCAGCATGACCATGAAAACCAATCGGGTGGGTATAAATAGAGCCATTAATGCCCTCTTTTTGCGCTTGCGCCAAAGCATCCGTCAAGATTTGGTTGCCTGTTTTACCCGCTTTAAAATTCTCTGTTAAAATATCCTGCAAGCGATTGGCTTTTTTAAATGCTTTTTGGAGGTATTCGGGTACGGCTTTTTCACCCCCCCTCAGTACATAGGCGTGTTCCTGCATATCCGTGTTGAGACGAAGGTATGTTATCCCAAAATCAACGTGTAGCAAATCGCCTGGCTCAATTACTTCCGCTTTCGGTCGTTTGGTGAACGTTCTGAGGTGGTCAAATCGAGCAGTATCTGCCTTTTGAATATCCACCGTCGGGTGAAACCATGTGTCCAAGCCCAATTCCGTTACGCGTTGGCGATACCACCAGACCACGTCATTGGTCGTCGTCACCCCCGGCTGAATGACCTTTTCAGAAAGCCCTTCTTGAACAATCAAATGTGAAATATGGGCAATATGCTCATAAAGCGTCATTTCTTTTTCAGTACGCGTTTCAAGCCATGCAACTGCCAATTTTTCAGCTGAAACTACCTTGTTTTTGTATTCTGAGGGGATTTTTTTCATCATTTCTTCGTATTCGTGGTGGCTGAGTCCGTCAGCATGGGCATAATTAGGTGAGACATTGATGCCTATTTTCTTCGGTTTACGCTCTTTTATGGCTTCCGAGAGCGCGTCCCATTGGTCGGGATAAACGTTCAAATCCCAAGAGGCTTTGAGCAAGCCGACATCGTACCGAGCAATTGCCATTTTCTCTATCCCCTCAGTACCGCCCTTATCAAAGAACGCCATCACCGTCCTTCGGCGAGCCGAAAGCCACTCAGCAGGCAGCATGGTGCGCATCACGGGGTCTTCGTTGTACTCCCTTGAAATCAGAATCCACATATCAATGCCCTCGCGGCGCATGAGTTTGGGTAAAAGATTGTCGAAACGGTCGGCTAAGACTTCATCAATAATATCAGCCCGTTCTCTTTCATTCAAGATTTTGGGATAGTTGTTTTGAGCCTTTAAAAAAGGACAAATAATAGTTAAAATTAAACTTAAAATGATTGGTCGCATATTTTATAAGATTTTAGCTTGAAGATACTGAGGGGGTGTTTTATTTTCACTATTTTTAGTTAAAACAGCGTTTTTACTGTCCAAAAGTCGCTTTACTTTTACGTGAAAAAAGAAATTCTACCGCTATAAATATCAGTGTTCCTAACACATTCATCACCAAATCCTTTTGAGAATCAGGTATCAAAACGAACGTTTCACGGCTACACATCATATTCTGCATAAACTCATTGAATACACCCAAAGCATTGAATATCAACGCAATATACAATACTCTGTTTTTTAATTTTAAATTAAAAGCCGCCATATATTGGCTTATTTTAAAACACACCACCAGCCCAAACAGAATGTGCATCAATGAATTAAAAGCCCATTCAATGCCATCACCCACATGATACGAGCGTGTCCTATCCCACACCACCAATATCAAATACCCCATAAAAAGGCTATTATAAAATCGATAAAAAGGCTGATTGAGATACCTTTTATTTCTATTTAAAACTTCCAAAGACACCATCATCGCCGACCAATACGGCACCAAAGTCCAGTTTTTAACATAAAAAATGATGATTAAAAGTAGTAAACCAATGATTCGGATGTGTGGGAAGCGCATTTTAAAAGGTTTTTGGTAAGTGAATTTTGAGGTAAAAATACATATTGAGGTTTGAATTCGGAAAGCTTTAAATTTGGTGCTTTTAAAAAAATCACTATTTTTGTAAACACAAATAATTCTCTACGCATACTATGGATAAACAAATTGAAATACCTAAAACACCTGTTTTTCATTGGCTTCCTAAACACTTGAACCATATTGCAGAAAACATTGTTTTCAAGAAGCGCAATGTATCTTTTTTAGCGATAAACAGCATTTTCGTCAAAGGGAAACTCATATAATTAGGCTCTCAAAATTAGGAAACGAGCATTTTGAAATTGAAGATTTTGTAGAAAAACAACCCAATGACCAACTAAGGACACGTTCTGAAAGATTAAAAGTTGTTTTTCGATTCGATAATCATAAAAATATAATTGTCATCACAGCAATCAGCGAAAATGATAGAGACTAAATCACATTTAACCACCGTTCAGATTGACGATATATTTCAATCTATGCCTGCCTCCGAATTGTGGCAACTAAATACGGATGTAGAGCCAATCCAAATCAATTCAACTAAAGAAGATATTGATAAATCTGAACAAATTTACGCCATCATGGATGCAACAGACCTTGCATATAATGAAGTTGAAAAAATATTGTTCAATCCTAAATCTGCTATTTTAGGCGATATAGAAATCTATTGTAAAAGATTAAATATTAATATTTCAGAGTTTATTGAAAAGGCTCTGGCTTAACCCCTCAGTATTTCCCATAAAAAAGGCTTTGCTACAATGACTTTCATTTGGCAAAGCCTTTTTGTTTTTGTACTTTTGCGAAATTTTTTAAACATGAAAGTATATATTTTACGTCACGGTGGTGAACTAATTGGTGTTTTTTCAAGTAAAGAGAAAGTAGAATCTGCGGAAGCATTTTACTATGAACTACCTTATTTTGACAATCAGAATATTGATTTTCGGCAAGAAGAAGTTGAGTTAGATAAATTTTCTGATGAAGAATACAGAATTGAAGATAAGGTTAAAGATGAAAGCATAAAAGGTAAAGTAAAAGATTTTGCCTTAAAAATTTTGGGATATTTCATTGGATTTATTCTACTAATGATATTGGGTCTTGGTATTAGCTCATTTTTTGAAATGGTATTCAATCTATTTAAACATTGACAATCAATTAATTATATATGACATCTCACGAAATCCGCCAGTCGTTCCTCGATTTTTTTAAATCGAAAAATCATAAAATAGTGCCTTCTGCGCCGTTGGTGTTGAAGAATGACCCGACTTTGATGTTCACGAACTCAGGTATGGTGCAATTTA
>JANPHO010000244.1:0-15638 GCA_031424515.1 Saprospiraceae bacterium | reverse complement strand
TCTGATAATTTGAGCCATGCTTCGATATTCTTAAACTGCAAAATCTTATCCGTTAGACCTTGAGAAATGATTTTATTGGCATCTCTGACACCTTCAGCTTCAATAATTCTGCGTTCAGCTTCCTTTTTCGCCCCTTGAAGAACGAACTCCATGCGCTGCGCTTGTTGCTCAGATTCTAATTTCTCCTCTATCGCTTTCGATAAAGTACGTGGTAATTGGATACTTTTCAATAGAACATTCTCAACGTAAATACCCTTGCCATCCATCGTTTTCATCATCAAATCCTTAATGGCTCTCTCTATTTCACCTCTGTTACCTGAGTGCATATCTTTAGCAAAATACTTTGAAGAAATATCCGCCACTGCCGAACGAAAAACGGGTAAAACTACCGATGCTTCATAGTCTATTCCTAAATTACGCAATAAATCAGGTACTTTTTTAGGTTCAATATTATATAAAATAGACACTTCAGAGCCAATGGTCAAACCTTCTTTGGAGGGAATATCCAAACGAACTTCCAAATTAATGGTCTGTGCAGGCACTTTAACTATTGTAGAAGTAAATGGATTGAAACCTTTAAGTCCACTTGTAAATATTTTATCGCTGTATTTTCCAAAAGTACGCTTAACCCCAACTTCGCCTTGGCGAACAACTGTACATGATGACATTAAAAAACCGAGAGTAAATAAAAGTGCGAGTGATTTCAAATAAGAGCTTTTCATGGTCAATTATTTTAATGATGAAAAAATTATTGTGAGCTTACTTCTTCTTTCTAAAAATACGGCAGGCTTTTAAGGCTGCTTGGACGCTTTATTGCTATTATTACTATTGTTATTATTTAGTTCCATTTTCAATTTTGCAATTTCAGCTTCTAACTCTTTGATGGATGCCACCAAAATAGGGATTAAGCTTTCGGTATCCATTTTTTGAATGACCATCTCTCGATTCTGATTTTTTGCGTACGTATAAGGTATGTGTCTATTATAAACCATCTCGGGGAAAACACTTCTGAACTTATCCGCCATAAAGCCATATTGTTGACCTTTTTCGAGATTCAGCTGTTTGTACTTATCTGTGTTATATTCAAAAGTAACCGGCTCTAACTTTTTTAACTTCTCTAAAGCATTACTGACTTCCGACACATTGGTTTTTAAGTCATTATCTGGAATATTTTGAGAATAAGCTGCAACGGTTAGAGTTGATGAGATGACTGTCAATGTCATGATTCTGAACCAGTTTTGTATCTTTTTCATAATATTGATATTTAAAGTTTAAATAGAAATGGTTAGTAAATCTTCATTCAAAGATAGTAATACTATTATAACATTTATAGTATTTTTAAAGTTCAGTGATATTTTGTCAAATATTTGTCAAAAACAATATTATTTCTTACCTGCAATACGGAACCTCAACCCTGCGTGAACGGAATAATTAAAAAAATCGTCGTCTACAACAATTCCATTCGCTCCAGATGTGAGCCGATAACTACCCCCAATATTAAAATCCATAGTGCGGATAAGATGCACCGAAACATTGACCCCCAATTCGGAAACAAAGAAGTAATCACCAGCGAGCACATCCTTATTAGAAAATAAAGTCTCACCGAATAAAAACTTGTCTTGAGGATTCACGGTAGCATGACCAACACCCAATTTTATGGGCAATGAAATATCAATTCGACTATTTGGATGAAAGAAAACTTCATTGTAAAAACTGACCTGCGAATATTCAAATGTATTGGGTTCAATTATTCCCACCTGAGCAAAAGATAATTTCCTTGAATCCGTAATATCTATGCTCAATCCAGTTGCTAATCTATCTCCGAATACTGCCGCGCCATTCACAGATAATCCATTCGTATTCACATTCCTGATGGGATAATTCAAAAAATTGACGTCCAATTGAAGATATGAATACTTAAAAGACCCCTTTTTAGCGTTACCGTCGGGCAAATTCAGCTTTTGAGCATTCATGCTTACAATAAGTAATATCGAAAGCACTGCTATTATTATTAGTTTTTTCATTACAGATAGTTTTAAATTGTTAAAAAAAGCGGTTCAAGCACCCCCTCAGTATCCTACAGTTTTTTACCGTTTTAAATTAAAAAGCTACCCTTTTTATACCAATCCGTAACTCATCCTTTTCGCTTTGTAGCGCAGTAATTCCAATTTTAAAGCAAATACCGCTTTTGATAATGCTCCTTCGAAACTCTTACCGCTCTCCTTAGAAAAAATAATTCCGTTAGGTACATGTATTTTAACCTCCGCAACCTTCTCCTTCCTAAATTCTAAATTCTCTGATTTCAAAATAACTCGAACTTCACTAATGCGATGGAAAAAATTTCCCAGTTTCGATACCTTTTGTTCTACATCCTTTAGCAATTGTACATCAGCTTCAAAATCATGCACTTCAGTTTGGATTCTCATTTTTAAAAGTTTAAAGGTGAATAATTAGCAAAACTACATTTTTTAAAAG
The DNA here is from genome assembly GCA_031424515.1 of Saprospiraceae bacterium. GTDB lineage: Bacteria > Bacteroidota > Bacteroidia > Chitinophagales > Saprospiraceae > JAAFJT01. Next base: position 13,163 of record JANPHO010000244.1, on the reverse strand, counting down.
TAATACTTTCAATATATAGATAACTAAGTTGAATTACCTTTAGTTCTCTAAAAATTCTTTTTGACAAACAAGTGACAATGAATGGTATTTAAGAAAGCCATACCCCTCAGTATTTCACATAAAAAATGCGAATAATGGCTTTAAACACCTTTATCCGCATTCAGAATAAAACATCAATAAGTAGTTAGACATAATTATATTGAAGTAACTTTTGGAAAGTTTTAAACTTTCCAAAAGTTGTAACTAATTTAAAGTCAAAATTTTATGTTAAAATTTCAATCTTAAATATTCTAATAAATAATTTAGTCTTGGTACTTAATTGTTAAACTATTTTTTACGTGAGCCAATCGAGATATTAATAAATTCGACAAGCATAGCAAAAGCCATTGAAAAATAAATATACCCTTTCGGAATGTGAAAATCAAAGCCTTCCGCAAGCAAGGCAACGCCTATCATTATTAAAAAAGCCAAAGCTAAAATCTTAACTGCAGGATGGCGGTTGACAAAATCGCTGATTGAGCGCGCCGAAAGCATCATAACCCCCATCGATACTATCACTGCGGCAATCATTACCCCAATATAATCCGTCATACCCACCGCTGTAATCACTGAATCGAGCGAAAATACCAAATCAACCAAGATAATTTGGGCAATTACTGCGTTGAAAGTGGCGGTTTTAGACAACTCATTTTCACTGGCATGAGCATTTTCCACTTTTTCGTGAATCTCTTTTACACTTTTATAAATCAAAAATAAACCACCTAAAATAAGAATAATATCCCGACCCGAAATACCTACGCTACCAATCGAAAACACGTCGCTTTTCAATCCCATAATCCATGAAATAGAAAAAAGTAAGCCGACACGCATAATCAAAGCCAAACTTAAACCCAATTGTCGGGCTTTAGCTTGTTGTTCTGGGGGCAATTTATTGGTGAGAATGGAAATGAAAATAAGGTTATCGATACCCAACACTATTTCCAAGAGACACAGCGTTAAAAATGAAATCCAAATATCAGGATTAGTAATCCAGTCCATAATTTTTGTTATTGGTGAGATAATTAATTTTCCAAAAAATTAAACTTTTATACTTATAATTGTTTTAATATTGCAAATGATTATCAGAATACCGAACTCAATAGTAGTATAACTCAATTTGATAGTAAAACTATCAAAAAGTATTTAAAGTTCATCCTTCAATTCATTTTTAGTAAAATACTGGTAAAAATATTTAACAATATGGAACTTAAACTCAGTATCCGACTCAACGAAAAATTATTCCTGCGCGACCCTGAATCAAGCGATTTGGGTCGTCGTATCCTCAAATATGGGATTGAACTGATTCACAAATTAGGTTTTGAGGCTTTTACTTTTAAAAAATTAGCAGAGGAAATCCACACCACTGAGGCGAGTATTTACCGTTATTTTGAGAACAAACATCGGCTTTTGCTCTACATTGTCACGTGGTATTGGAGTTATTTGGAGTATCAAGTCGTTTTTAATATCAATAACCTACTTGACTCGGAAACTAAAATTCGCCGTGTCCTCGACTTACTCACTCACGAATTGGATGACTCCCTTGGCACGCTCGATTTTGATAAAAAGGCACTTTACTACATAGTTATAAATGAAAGTAACAAGGCGTATCTTTCAAAAGATGTTGACGAAAACAACTCGGTTCACCTTTTTAAACCTTATAAAGACTTGTGTGGACGCATAGCAGCCCTATTTTCAGAGTACAATAACCAATATCTTTATTCACGATCACTGGCGAGTACATTGATAGAGGCGGCACATTTGCAATCTTTTTTTGCGCAACATTTACCCCGCCTGACAGATGTAAAAGGCAAAGATGACCACCAAACGATTCATTCTTTTTTAGAACATTTGGTATTTTCAGCTTTAAAATAAAAAAATCGGAAAATATTCTGAAATTGCGCATTATATCTTTGCTAAAACAAATACCCTCCTTTCTATTTAAAAATGCGCTATTTAAACATAAAATACCTCAAAACGATCATTTTCTTTGCATGCTTTGTGGCATCCGCAGCATTCATAGGTTTTCACAAGATCATTGATATTGCCCCACAATCTCTGCATTATTGGCGACAAGCCGATTGCACCTCTCAAACCCTTAATTTTTTTAAAGACGGAATGGACTTTTTCAGTCCTCGTATCCATAATTACGGCTGGACAGATGACGCGCACACTGCGGGCGAATTCCCTATTTTATACTATTTTACAGCTTTTTTATATCATTTTTTAGGTCAACACGAGTGGATACTGAGGGGGGTGAATCTACTGATTTACTTCATTGGTTTGTGGGCATTATACCGTTTGGCATGGCATTTTACGGGTCAATTGGTGATTTCGATATGCTTTTCGCTCCTTTTTTTAGCGTCACCACTATTGGCTTTTTATGGCAGTAACTATCTGCCCAATGTGCCCGCCTTGAGCATGGTATTTTTATCGTGGCTCTATTTCTATTATTACGTGGATTCCAAGCAAATTAAGTGGTTTTATGCCTGCAATGCCGCTTTATTATTCGCTGGATTGATAAAACCGACCATGCTTGTGACTTGGGTAGCCATTGGAGCCATTTGGTTGTTCGAAATACTGAGGGGGTGGATTACGAAGCGTAAATCGAGTATATTTCCTGATATTTCAAGGACAATACCCGCTTTTTTAATGGTTTTAATTCCCTTCGTGATGTGGCGCGTTTGGGCAGAAAAATACAATTCTCAACATGATACCGGCTATTATTTTCTGAATACCATCATGCCCATTTGGAATATGAAGCCGCATGATGTCACCTATATTTCAAAGCAATTACAGGATTACTCACTCGAAACATGGTTCGCATTCCCCACATTAATCACCATTATTTTCATCACTTTTTTCAATCTTATTTTTATTAAAAGGCAAAATGCACTCTTTTTCGCCATCTTTTGCCTGATATTAACGGGAACTTTGATATACTTTTTTTGTTTTTATCGCCAATTCATGGTGCATGATTATTACGCCACTGATTTATTTGCATTTGCCGCCATGAGCATTTTATTGTTCCTCCATTTTTCTAAAAACAATATGCCGGTTCTAATAAAAAACCCCATAACAGCCATCATTTTTGTAGGCTTTTTAGGCTATAATTTGCAGCATACTCAAAAGGATTTTGCCGCTCGGTACGATGTAAAAAGCCTGAAATATAGTCGATATAACAATTTCCCCTTGTCTCGTTTTGATATAAAAGATATTCGCAATTTTATCAACTCTAAAACGCCCATTTCAGATAAAGATACCATCATCAGCTTGCCCGATATTACGCCCAATGCAACCCTCTATTATTACGATAGGCGCGGCTACACCTACTGGAATTTTGGCCCCACCACCGTCTGGAGCAAAGACTGGATGAAACTTATGATAAAAAACCACCATTGTAAATACTTGATTATCAATGATATAAACTCCAATCAGTTAGACAGCATCCGCCCTTTTTTAAAACAACCTTTGGCAGAATTGGATGGTACTATTTTGGTGTATGACTTGGAGAAAGTGGTTAATAATACTCAATAAATAAAGCACCCCCTCAGTATGTCATTGCGAGCAAAGCGTGGCAATCTACTGAGGGGGTGTATCAAAATGACTATTTTATTCTTTTTATTGAAACACAACTTTCTGAACAGCCATTTTATCTGATTGCTCAAAATACATACGGACGAAAAAAGTACCTTTTCCTACGTTTTCCTTTTTTAAGTTGTAAGACGGCTGATTTTTTACTCGGGTTGAAAATACACTTCTGCACGTTATATCAAAAACTTCCAGTTGAGCCGATTCTTTTTCACCTTCAAAATCAAGAGTTACTGCATCATTAGCGGGATTTGGATATGCCTTAATCCGTTGATTATCAAACTCTTGTATTTTTGAAGATAAGCTATTGACTTTTATTGGAAGCATATAGAAATTGACTATACCTACTGAATCAAATGTATTATCCTCTATTTTAAAAACAACCATATAAGGCATTTTACGAGCGTGTTGTTCAATTACTTTCCAACGGAAAGTATCTGTAGTGATCGCTCGATAGCCTTTATTATTATTAAATTCCGCCTTGCTATTAGCTACTTCGAAAGCACCGCTTGTGACTGTCACTTTGTATTGTTTTACAGCATTACTACCATCTGGATTTTGCTGCGTTTTAGATTTTAATACTAAAAATACCTCTTGCCCCGCTTTCACTTCTAATAATTGTGGAATTTCAGTAGAAATTTCGGGTAATAAACCCGGGCTACTAATAGTTTCAATCAAAATTTGCATATCTCTTACAGTTGTATCAATAGCTGTACCGTTTCGATACGAAATGACTTGAATAGCAATGGCATATTCGCCTTTTTGTTGTGGGCTATTCCAAGTGAATTCGCCTGTAAGTTCATTAAAAGTAATTTTATTATTCGCTCCCGCTTTTATCCTGTCGGGAAATTCATACAATGAAACAACTGAGGTTTTATTCATCAATGGTGTCATTAATCTAAAAGCTACACTATCCCCATCAGTATCAAAAGCATTAACAACGTGCTTAAAAGGTATGCCTACAACACCTCTATCAATGGGTGCATTGAGTAATTTCGGAGTAGAGTTTTTTAAATTATTTGATAGAATAAATGATGTTTGAATATAAAACGGAATAGCATCACTTTGTGGAAAATTGACATTCAAAATACCACCATTCCTATTTGGATCGAGAGTTGAGACGGTATAGTTGCCATATTTATCATATTGATGCGTCATCACATAAATATTTTTTTTGATATCATTAGGCAATAACTCGACTTTATCATTGCTTCGTTGAACCAAATCGTTTTTGCCATCGCCCCAAAAGATTTGGAGTTGAGGTCTATCGGCTGGCACGGAGCTTGTTTTCGTATATGTGATAATAGTCGCTCGACAAGTCAAATTATCAATATATTCTACTTGAATTTCACCCGCGCGGTTGTGTGTTGCAAAACTTTTAAAAGGTAAGGTTAAGAATAAAACCAATGAGCATCTGAGGAGGTAAATAAAGAATTTCATGTTAGAGCCTTTTTAAGTGTTATGGAAAACTTTTGATAACCAAATATAAAGGAAAAAAATTATAGAAGCCCTAACATTAACACTTTGCGTTCCTTTTCATTTCAACTTTTCGACCAACCAATCACCTTATATATGATAAGCCATCTATTCAACTTTTATCAAATTAAAAAGCCTTGCGTGCATAAGTACACAAGGCTTTTTATAATTTTGCACAAAATTAAAGGGATGATAAAACGGCTGGTGAAATTGACGTTTCAAGAAGATAAAATTGAGGATTTTAAAGGGATATTTGAAACCTCTAAAAATAAAATACGGGCAATGGAAGGCTGTCAGCACGTCGAATTATTGAATGATGTGGCTCATCCCAATGTTTTTTTCACGCTGAGCCTCTGGGATACTGAGGGGTCACTCAATAACTATCGAAATTCAGAATTATTCAAAACCACTTGGGCTAAAACTAAAATCCTTTTTTCAGATAAACCTATGGCTTGGTCAACGGAAGTTTTATCACAAGCGGAATAGTGCGTTTAAATCCAATTAATTATGCAAACATTACAACTATCCGATTATTCCATTTATGTAGGCGATATGTGGGCATCTTTTCACAGTTTTTTAAATGAAAAGAAATATGCTAAAATCCTCGTTTTGGTGGATAGCAATACTGAGGGAGCTTGTTTTGAACGATTCAGAGAGCAATTCCCTTCGGATGTTTATAAAATAATGGTGCCCGCCGGCGAAGCGCATAAAAACATTGACACTTGTCAAGATATTTGGCGCAAGATGTTTGAAGCAGGGACTGGGCGCAATGCGCTTTTAGTAGTTCTTGGTGGTGGCGTCATGGGCGATATGGGTGGCTTTTGTGCTTCTACCTTCAAGCGGGGTTTTGATTTTGTGCAGATGCCGACTACCCTACTTTCGCAAGTGGATTCATCCATAGGTGGTAAATTGGGCATTGATTTTTTTAATGTCAAAAACTCCATTGGCGTTTTTAATAATCCAAAAGCGGTCTTTATTTCTCCTGATTTTTTTGAAACTTTACCGCCTCGTGAAATATTGAGCGGCTTTGGTGAAATCATAAAACACTCTTTAATTGCCAATGTGGAACAATGGCATAAAATATTGGCTATCAATGATTTATACAAAGTAGATTGGGCAGAATATCTCGTTCCCTCTTTAAAAATAAAACAACGCATCGTAGAAATTGACCCTTTTGAAAAAGGCATTCGGAAGGCTTTGAATTATGGTCACACGATTGGTCACGCTATAGAAAGTGCGGCGTTGGAAACTGAAAATCCGTTGACACATGGCGAAGCAATTGCGATAGGCATGATTTGCGAAGCTTTTTTAAGTAAAATACTGAGGGGTATGCCCAATTCGGATTTAAAGGCGATTTCAGATTTTATCATAAAACACTATGGAAAATATGATATTGAGCAATTCGATGCAGACTACCTTGTATCACTCATGAAGCAGGATAAAAAGAACGAACGAGATGAAATTAATTTCAGCTTGTTGCGCCAAGCGGGCGAAGTAGAGGTCAATTGCACGGCGATCCCTCAGTATATCAAGGAAAGTTTGAAGTATTATTCGAGTCTTTAGGGGTAGTGAAAAGTGACCCCGAGCACTCGGGGAAAAGTGAAAAGTGACAATAAACATAAACTAAAAGTCCCATTTTAGGCGTTTTTTCACTTTTCACTTTTCACTTTTTAAACCACATCACTATCCGTCAATCCACTCGTAATTTTTTGCACAAAACGGAATTGATTAAAAAATTCACGAGCTACTACACGCAAGACTGTATATGTAGGAATTGCCAAAATCATCCCTCCTATACCACCCACTTCTGCTCCAATCAGCGTCACTAAAAATATTTCGAGTGGATGCGCCAATACTCGATTTGAAAAAATCATGGGTTGTACAATCCAATCATTCAGTATTTGCATAAAACCAAAAATAAAGCCTATCTTGACTATCAAAGGCACTGTTTGACTATAAAAATCCAGTTGAAAATTAGAGGTAATCGTCACCGAAACCGCAAATATACACCCCAGCCAAGGACCCAAGTACGGCACTATATTGATTAAAGCCGCAAATACAGCTATCAAAAAAGCATTCGGAATCCCCAAAATCAAGAGTGAAAACGATAAAAAGACGACCACAAAGAGCATTTGAAGTAAAATACCCGAAAAATAACGGGTCAAAAGTGTGGTGGTATCGCGAATGGCTTCGCGCATATTACCTTCTTTCGTTTTAGGAACTATTGAAATTAAAAAATCTCTGAACATCGTCTGTTCTTTCATAAAAAAGAAAGAGATAAACAGAACAGCAAATGTCCCCACAAAGAAATCCCCCGCCGTAGAAACAATGGATTGAAAAAGCGCATTGATATTTTCGGGTTTTATGCGCGTAATGAGCTCATTTTCAATAACCGTCAAAGCAGTTTCTTTCTTTTTAATAAAACCAAATTTACGCCCATTATCAGTCAAATCGCTCAAGGGTTTTTCCATTGCCCGCGCCATTTCTTGATAGTTGATTTGGGATAAATTATTGGCTTGCTCCACTATCAAAGGTACAAAAGTCAAAAAGAATAGACTTATGATGAAAGTAAAAATCAGCAATGTCAAAGCTGCTGATATACCCGAAGGAATCCGCCATTTACCAATGTGCAGGCGGTTGAAAATGGTCATAAAAGGTTGACCTAAAGTAGATATGACCCACGCAATAAGCACATACGTCACTATACTACGCAAATAGTATAGAATCGCTCCCACTAAAATCAAAGAAAGAGCAATGGCTATATTCCGTTGGGTTAAGGTCATTTTTTTTGATGTTGGATGTAAGATGTAAGATGATAGATGTAAGATAAAAGATTCAAAGACTTCACATCTTTTATCTTACATCTTTCATCTTACATCCATCATCTAAATTTATGATTGCACTAAAGCATTTTCTATCAAGCTTTTGAAAAGCAAATAACCATCTGCATTGCCTAAAACATCTTCACTGGCACGCTCAGGATGTGGCATCATGCCAAAGACATTGCGTTGAGCATTGCAAATGCCTGCAATATCCATCGTTGCACCGTTTGGATTAGACCCCTCATTATAATTGCCATTTTCATCGCAATATTTGAATAGAATTTGGTCATTATCCACCAATTCTTTCAGCGTGGCATCAGAAGCATAATAGCGACCTTCTGCGTGGGCAATCGGTATTTTCAAGGCTTGGTTCACATCAAGATCAGCGGTAAGTGCTGAATTAGTTGTGATGGTTTTTAAATAAACGTTTTTACAGATAAATTTCTGTTTTTCATTGCGCAATAATGCACCCGGCAAAAGGTGCGCTTCACATAATATTTGGAAACCATTACAAATCCCAAACACATAACCGCCCGCATTCGCAAATTCAATGACCGCTTGCATGACAGGTGAAAAACGAGCAATTGCACCGCAACGCAAATAATCGCCGTAACTGAAACCACCCGGCAGGATAATGCAATCAACATCAGCGGGCAAAGCCGTTTCTTTATGCCATATTTTTTCAACAGGCTGTCCCATGACTTCACCTAAAACGTGAATCATATCATCATCACAATTAGAACCTGGGAACACTACAACACCGAATTTCATATTATCTATATTTTATAATTATAAGATATTTAAAATCAATTTAAACGCTTTAAAAATTTCACGTCAATACTCACTGAATCCACCGAGCCAACCAATTTTTGATAAGTTGAAATTCGATAACCGCTGTTGATGTCATAATAAAGGTGTGCATCCGTTTCGGTGACCACACTTTTATCCGAATTGAGAATTTCGATGGTTTTATTAACATTGCCATACATCTCTTCAACAATGACTTTCTTCGTCCTCAAAATTTTATCTTTTGACCAATATTCCTTTTTAGAGCCGTGATTGCCGACGGGCGTTTCTTTCACAAAATATTTATCTCCCCAAGCAGGGCGATTGATATCAGAGGCAATAAACATCTTAAATTCTTCTTCAAAATTCGGTTTTTCAATCACTTGTGTTTCAGTTTTCCCATTCACAGTTACCGTTTTTTGAATGGTCATTCCCCCCTCAGTCAAACGCTTAATTTCATCATTAAAAAAGCCTTTTATGTCATAAAACGGCTTGATGAGCGTTCCAGATTGAGAGGTCTCTTTCGTTTGACATGAAACTGTGAGAGTAATTAAAATATTAAAAATCAGTAGTTTACGCATTAAATTATTTTAAATACCCTTGCTATTCCGATAATCGGAATGACACGGGTATGAATGTCAATAAATCAAATTTTCACCATCCATCTCCGCTGAAGGCTGAATACTTAAAAGTGCCGCAATAGTCGGTGCTAAATCAGCTAATTTGCCGTTTTTAACCCGTTTCTTTTTAGCATTTTTAGAGACATAAATAAACGGAACGGGGTTCATTGTATGTGCCGTATTGGGCGTGCCATCGTCATTAATCATATAATCTGAATTACCGTGATCAGCGATAAGAATACAATCATAATCGTATTTTAGAGCCGTTTTAACAAGTATTTCAGCACATTTTGATACCGTTTCAGCGGCTTTCATGGCGGCTTTAAAGACGCCCGTGTGACCCACCATATCCGTATTCGCATAATTCAAACAGATGAAATTGGGCTGGTTGGCTTCTATTTCAGCGGTGATTTTATCCGTAATCTCACCCGCACTCATTTCGGGTTGCAAATCGTAGGTTGCTACTTTCGGCGAAGCGACCATGATGCGTTTTTCACCATCAAAAGGCTCTTCACGCCCGCCTGAAAAGAAGAACGTAACGTGGGGATATTTTTCAGTTTCAGCAATACGCACTTGAGTTAAACCTGCTTTTGAAATGACCTCGCCGAGTGTATTGACCAAATTATCTTTTTCAAAAATGACACTCACATTTTGGTATGTTTCATCATAACGCGTCATGGTGACGTATCGAAGTTCGAGTTTAGCCATATTGTACTCGTGAAAATCCTTTTGAGTCAATACTTCCGTGATTTCGCGCGGTCTATCAGTTCTGAAATTGAAAGAGATGACAACATCGCCATTTTTAATCAATCCTTCGCTATGAAGCATCATTGGCTGCAAGAACTCATCAGTTACATTATTGGCGTAGCTTTTTTCAATTACCTTTTCAAAATCAGTGACTTTTTCACCTGTCCCATGCACCATTAAATCGTAAGCCAATTTGACACGTTCCCAACGTTTATCCCTATCCATGGCATAATAACGACCAATTATGGACGCTATTTTGAAATTTTTACCTTTCAATGACTCATTTACAGCTTTTAAAAAGCCCAAACCACTTTTAGGGTCACAATCACGACCATCCGTGAAAGCGTGGATAAAACCATGACACCCCTCAGTATGCGCAATCTCACAAAGGGCTTTGAGGTGCGAGGTATGCGAATGCACACCACCATCGGATACCAAACCTATAAAATGAACGGGTTTATTATTTTCACGAGCATATTTTAATGCATCCAATAAAACGGGATTATGCTGTAATTCTTTATCTCTAATGCTTTTTGAAATACGCGTCAACTCTTGATAAACGATGCGACCCGCGCCAATATTCATGTGACCGACCTCCGAATTCCCCATTTGACCTTCGGGCAAACCGACTTGCTCGCCATAAGTCACCAATTCAGAAGAAGGGTATTTCACATATAAATTATCAATAAAAGGCGTTTTAGCGAGGGTAATGGCATCCGCACGGCGTTTCATTCCATGTCCCCATCCATCGAGAATAGCTAATAATACACGTTTTTGATTCGACATAATACTTTTGATTTGACTTAAAGCCTAACGTTTAGGCATATATTAATTGGTTGTAATTTACGCTGCAAAGGTAGTTATAAGGAGTGGATAAAATGCAATTTGAATAAAGAATAATAAAAACAGAACGACGATTTACACCGTATCCGATTGGATTTTCCTATATTTCTGAAAATTAGTGAACAGAATCTTTAACACAAATTTAACGGTTACTTTTACTGTGGGGGGCGTCTCTATTATAACTGAAAAGCGATTATCTATTGAAAAGTTAAGAAGCATTTTTCAGACAATTATTTAATGGAGAGTACGTTTTTAATGCACTGATTTTCAATAATTTACACTGCTCATTTTTAGTAATTTTTAAATTTTTTTATAAAAAGGCAGTACACATTCAGAAATTTGGTACGTTATTATAAGTACAATCATAAAATCATTCTTAAACAAAAACGCTCGAACGAGCCCATATAATGAAAACGTTAATTTTAATTCTTTCTTTCGTAGTGCCTATTTCAGTTTCAAGTCAATTGACTGAGAATATTTCGATTATCACTAAAGCACTCAGTGATGGTGATGCCACTACACTGGGGAATTATTTCGATAGCAGTGTAGAATTGACCATTTTGGACGCTCAAGATGTTATGGACAAAGCTAAAGCTACCGAGACAGTTAAAAGCTTTTTCTTGAAAAACAAGCCGAGAGCTTACAATATGGTACACCAAGGTACATCTAAAGGTAATTCATCACACTACACCATAGGTGATATGCAAACAAGCAGCGGCAATTATCGTGTGTATTTGTACTACAAGTCGGCGGGCGATAAGGTCTTGATTCAAGAGATGCGTATAGAAAAATAATAAGCTTGAAATATAGGTGAAATATGGTGCGTTTCGCTCCATCAATGACTGAGGGGGGCTTCCATTAAAACGGAATGCCCCCTCAGTATTTTTAAGAGATTTGACTAATTCAAAAAAAACTTTTACCTTTAAAATACTTTTCAAACTTATTTCAAACTTAAAATTTAAACTTTCAACATGAGCTCACCTATTCGCTTCATTGTCATCATTGCCTGTTTTTTAATTTTCAGTTCTTGTGGAAAAGAGAACTCTGTCAATTCGGATATTGAATTGGTAGAAACGGAATACATAAAATTCGATTTTAATAATCAATCCAATGATTTTAAATACCGATATAAAAGCGGTGGATTTGAACTCAAACAAAGCCTTGATGGGTTCTTTGGTTTCAAAAACTCGATTATCATCAATAGACAAAGCGGGAATGGAAGCACTTTTTTAAGAGCAACACTCGTTTTTGAACAGCTTAATCCTGATACGATGAAGACTTTTCCACGGGTATTTCCCAATTCAGTTAAACCCTTTGAAGCTGGTGCAAAGCTGTATTTCGATGATATTAATACTATTAACAGCAATATTTTTGCGGTAGGTATCACAAGGGACTACGATTCAGCGATTAATTTGGGCGGACTTTTTAATATCACTATTACTGATGTTAAAAATGGAATTGTAACCGGCACTTTTACGGGAGTCAATAACGGATTATCCATTAAAAACGGGGCTTTTAACGTCCGCTACAAGTAGCGAGGAACTCCAGTTCCGCATGATAGACAGTTTGATTCTTTTTTTATGGGGAACTGAAATTCAGCATTACGGTTATTGCTGTTGAAATACGTATCGAATAACGTTTGAGCCCATTTCTAAAGCTTTTTGACGCAATTCTTCGGGATCCTTATGCACATCATCCCAACCGTCTCCTAAGTCCGTTTCATAATTATAGTAAGCAACCAATCGACCTTGCCACATGATTCCGTAACCTTTGGCAGGCTTGCCATCGTGCTCATGTATCTTCGGAAGTCCATTCGGAAAATCGTATTTTTGATGATAAATAGGGTGTGTAAAAGGCAACTCTACGAGTTCGGTTTCTGGAAATACCTTTTTCATGGCGGGGCGTATGTATGGATCCATGCCGTAGTCATCATTGATGAAAAGAAAGCCACCACCCAAAAGGTAAGCCCGTAAGTTTTCAGCTTCTTGGTTGCTAAAAACCACGTTGCCGTGCCCTGTCATGTACACGAAGGCGTGGTTATAAATCTCTGCACTACCCACTTCCACGGTAGCATATTCAAGGTCAAAGTTTGTCCCTAAGTTTCTATTACAAAATGTGGCTAAATTTTTCAACGAATTCACGTCATTGTACCAATCGCCACCACCGTTGTATTTCAATAAAGCCAATTTTAAGGTCGGTTTCATTGAAAATGAAAACGTTAAAAATGCTATTAAAATCAAGC